>NZ_JBHMCY010000070.1:0-42774 GCF_042430725.1 Streptomyces cinereospinus
TTGCTCGTCTCACCCACTTGACGACCCCACCCCACCGCAAACTTCACGGCCTTGGGGCTAGAACGGGCTCAGGCGGGTGCCTGCCGGGGCTCAGCCTGCCAGTGCCTCAGGGAAGCCCTGTAGTGCCGCCTGCAAGGCTTCCAGTCGCCCTATGCGCTGCCTGGTATAGGCGGAGTCGTCCCCGGCCCTCACAGCGCCGTACAGGGCTTCCAGCTTCCGCGTGATCTGCCGCCACTCCAACTGGCGCTCCCATGCGGCGTCTTCGGCGTCCTGTTCTGCCTGCCACTGTGCGCGCTCTGCGCCTGTCATATCCTGGTGCCTTCCCTTGAGAGAGGGACACCAGGCCCGGTCAGCGTCCGCCAAGATTCCGGCCGGTCCTGGTGCCATTTCGGTTCTTTGACTCAGACAGCCGCTTGAGTGCGGCGCTCTTCCCACTTGTCCCATGCGGCGTCTTCCGCCGGGTTCGCCCTGTCGTCCCGCCATTCGGGAACCAGCCGGTCAAGGATCGGCGTGCGGTCACCCCGGTATTTCGACGGAAGCAGCGTGATGCCCTTTGCGGCTGCCTTGAGTAGCGCGCGCTGTCCGCCGATTCCGGCACCCTGCCAAAGGGCGGCAAGTGACTCCGGGTCCATCAGCGGCGTCAGGTCAGCTTCCTGTGACAGTTCCGCCAACTCTGCTTTCAGCTCTGCAATCTGAGCGGCCACCTGTCCCCGTAGGCGGTCATACGCGTCTTCGTCCATGCGGCCCGAGACGAAGAACTCTTTTTGCAGCTTCATTTCCCGGCCAACTGCTGACTCCAATGCAGCGTTGACGTGAGCCTTTCGTGCGTCGCGCTCCGGGTCCTGGTAGGAAAGCCAGTCACGGGCAATGGCCAGAACGGTGGGGGAGTCCGGCCTAAGCCTGAGCACGTGGTTAAGCCACATGATCTCTACAGCCGAATCAACGCGGGTGCGCTCAGTAGAGACACCCTTGCAGGAGGATGCCCCTTCCGTCTGGCGTGCGTAACAGCGGTAATTCACTCCGCCGTTCGCCATGGGGCCGTTGCAGAGTCCACAGCGCAGAGTGCCGGAAAGAAGGGCAACGATTTCCCGCTTCCCGCGCGTGCGGTCGCCAATGCTTGTGCCCGGCTGTGCGCGTTCGGCCAAAATGGCGTTGATCTTTACGTGCTCAGCGAAGGTCACCACGCCCTCACCGCACGAGATTGGGTGTCCCTTCTTGTCCAGCAAAGGGCTTCCGCCACGGTGGTATTTGCCGGTGTCGTTGCCGTGTTCGTCCAGCATCTTTTCCCGCTTCACGACCAGTCCGGCCCATGCAACGGAATGGGCAAGACTGATGATCCCCGGGCCGGTCCACTTCTTACCGTGACGCGTAGGGATTCCCTCACTGTTCAGCTTCTCTGCGATCCAGTTGGGCGTCTTTCGGTCCAGAAGGTATTCGGCGATGCGGCGCGCAATGGGGTACTCCGTTGGGTGGCGCGCTAGCTTGCCGGAACCCTTGGGAGAGTAGAGGCCAAAAGGCGTTACTCCGCCGGTCCAGCGTCCGTCAGCCTTGTTGCCGTCAATGCCGATCTTCGTAAATTCGGCAATGTCGCTCGCTTGCTCCCGTGCCTGTTCGCTGAGAATGGCAAGCACCATGCGTGATTTGGTGGAGTCAAGGTTTTCAGCGACTACGAAGATTCGCGCCATGCGCTCTTCGAACTTGTCCAGCAAGAGGCCAACCTGACCCATGCCCCGACGTGAAAGGCGGCTGGTCTTGAAGACATACAGAGTCTTCGAGAGCCCGGCGTCAGTAATAGCCGCTGTGGCCTTCTCGAATTCCTCACGCCGGACGTATGCCTTGCTGGCGCTCTTCTGTTCAAACCAGACGTGCCGGATTCGCTTTCCCTCGTAGGTAGCGTGCCCGCACATCCGGCGCACCTGTTCCCGCAGTGAGCTAAGGGTGTCTTTCTTCTTGCTCCGCCGGACGTACATCTCTGCCAGTTCGGCAGGGCTGCCGGTAACTGGTTCCCAGAGTCCCAGCGCCTTGAGTTCGTCGTCCTCGAAGCCCAGTGCACGCAGGTTGGGCAGGTCTTCCCGCTCCATCGCTGTCCATTCGCCAAGGGTGGTCCGCCTCCGGAACCCTGTGAGTGAGTGGAAAGCTCAGAATCCACGTTTCCGCAGGTCAGGGGCGGTCTGGTTCCCTTGGTCCATGGGTGCCCCTGGTGCTACGTGGGCAAGGCCCGCTTCGAGAGGGCGCTGGCGGCCTTCCCGCACCGTGACGCGGTCGAGGTGGTGCACCGGTCCTTCGAACTCGACCCCGGCCGGGCCAAGGACGACGTCCAGCCCGTGCTGACGGTGCTCACCAAGAAGTACGGCATGAGCGAGGCGCAGGCGCAGGCCGGTGAGGACGACCTGGGCACCCGGGCCGCCGCCGAGGGGCTGGCGTACCGCACGCGCGGCCGTGACCACGGCAGCACCTTCGACATGCACCGGCTGCTCCACCTCGCCAAGGAGCACGGGCGCCAGGACGAGCTCGTCCAGCGGCTGTACCGGGCGAACTTCGCCGAGGAGCGGTCCGTCTTCAACGACGACGAGCGGCTGGTGGGGATCGCCGTCGGCGCCGGGCTCGACGAGGCCGCCGTGCGCGCGGTGCTCGCCGACCCGCGGGCGTACGCCGACGAGGTCCGCGCCGACGAGCGCGAGGCGGCACAGCTCGGGGCCACCGGGGTGCCGTTCTTCGTACTCGACCGGAAGTACGGCGTGTCCGGCGCCCAGCCCGCCGAGGTGTTCGAGCGGGCGCTGACCCAGGCCTGGGGCGAGCGCGCGCCCCTGACGCCGGTCGCGGACGGTGCCGCGGACGCGTGCGGCCCGGACGGGTGCGCGGTGGAACCGGGGCGGTGAAAGCCCAGCTGGGGCAGGGTGCATAAGCATCGCTTGGGGAATCCACGAAGAAACGCGCAATGGACGGGGGCATCCGGCGGGCCGCAGAGTGGATCCATGGAGACCTTCGAGAGTCTGGTCCGTGCCGAGTTCGCCCCGCAGAACACCTATCTGAACACCGCGAGCAACGGGCTGCTGCCGGCCCGCACCGTGACCGCGCTCCACGAGGCGGTGCGGCTGCGGGTCGACGGCGGCCCCCTGGACCCGCTGTTCGACGACGTCGAGGCCGCTCGCGCCGCGTTCGCCCGGCTGGCCGGCGTGCCGGCCGCCCGGGTGGCGGCGGGTTCCTCGGTCGCCGCGCACACCGGCGTGATCGCCGCCGCGCTCCCCGCGGGCGCCGAAGTCCTCACCGCCGAGGACGACTTCACCTCCGTCCTCAACCCCTTCCACGTGCGCGGCGACCTCAAGGTGCGGGCCGTGCCGCTGGAGCGCCTCGCCGAGGCCGTCCGCCCGGACACCGCGCTGGTCGCGGTGAGCGCCGCGCAGTCCGCCGACGGACGCGTCGCCGACCTGCCCGCCCTGCGCGAGGCCGCCCGGGAGCACGGGGCCCGCACGTACCTCGACTTCTCCCAGGCGGCCGGCTGGCTGCCGATGGACGCGAGCCTCTACGACTTCACCGCCGTCACCTGCTACAAGTGGCTGCTCGGCCCGCACGGGGCGGCCTTCCTCGTGCTGCCGGAGGACTTCGGGGGGCTGACGCCGGTGCTGGCGGGCTGGGTCGCCGGCGAGGTCCCGATGAACAGCTGCTACGGCCCGGTCACCGAACTCGCCCACTCCGCCCGGCGCTTCGACCTCACCCCGGCCCTGTTCAGCTACGCCGGGCTGCGCCGCTCACTGGAACTGATCGAGGAGATCGGCGTGGACGCCGTGCACGCCCACGACCTGGCCCTCGCCGACCGCTTCCGCGCCGGGCTGCGCGGGCTGGGCCGCGAACCCGTCCCCGCACCCGGCTCCCCGATCGTCTCCGTGCCGGGACTCGGGCACCGGCAGTCCGAACTGGCCCGGGCGGGCGTCCAGGTCTCCGAGCGGGCGGGCCGTCTGCGGGCCTCGTTCCACCTCTACAACACGCCCGCCGACGTGGACCGCCTCCTCGACGTCCTGTCCGGCTGACCCGCCGCACGGCCGGAGCCCGGGCCCTGCGCACGGGGGCCCGGGCTCCGCGTCCCGGCTCAGCGGCTGCGGCTCACCGGACCGGGGTGAAGTCGCGCGCGCCGATGAACGACGGCCGGCGCACCGGTGCGGAGAACGGCTCGACCGCCTCGTTCTCCACGCTGTTGAACACGATGAAGACGTTGCTGCGCGGGAACGGCGTGATGTTGTCACCCGAACCGTGCATGCAGTTGCAGTCGAACCAGGTCGCCGAACCCGCCTTGCCGGTGAACAGCTTGATGCCGTACTCCGAGGCCATCTTCGTCAGCGCCTCGTCCGAGGGCGTGCCCGCGTCCTGCATCTGCAGCGACTTCTTGTAGTTGTCCTTCGGCGTGGCCCCCGCGCACCCGAGGAACGTCCGGTGCGACCCCGGCATGATCATCAGTCCGCCGTTGGTGTCGTGGTTCTCGGTCAGCGCGATCGAGACCGACACCGTGCGCATGCGGGGCAGCCCGTCCTCGGCGTGCCAGGTCTCGAAGTCGGAGTGCCAGTAGAAGCCACTGGCGCCGAACCCGGGCTTGACGTTGATCCGCGACTGGTGGACGTACACGTCCGAGCCGAGGATCTGCCGCGCCCGTCCGACGACCCGCTCGTCACGCACCAGCGCGGCGAACACCTCGCTGATCCGGTGCACCTCGAAGACGGACCGGATCTCCTGGGACCGCGGCTCGACGACCGACCGTTCGTCGGCCCGGATCGCCGGGTCGTCGATCAGCCGGTCGAGTTCCTGCCGGTAGACGGCGACCTCGTCCTCGGTGATGAGCTCCTCGACGGCGAGGAAGCCGTCCCGCTCGTACGCCTGGAGACCGGCGACGCCGATCGGGCCCGGCGTGCCGGGCGCGCCCCACAGGACGGGGTCCTGGCGGGGGGTGGACACCTCGGCGGTGCCGCGGGTGGGGTAGAGATCGGTGACGGTGGCGGTGGTCATGCCCGGTCACACCTCCTCGGGTTCGGTGAGCAGGGGATAGACGCCGTTCTCGTCGTGGTCCTCCCGTCCGGTCACCGGCGGGTTGAACACGCACAGGCAGCGGAAGTCCTCCTTGGCGCGGAGCGTGTGCCGCTCGTGGCCGTCGAGGAGGTACATGGTCCCGGGCGTGAGGGTGTACGTCCGGGAGGTCTCGTGGTCGATCAGCTCGGCCTCGCCCTCGACGCACACCACGGCCTCGATGTGGTGGGCGTACCACATCGTCGTCTCCGTGCCGGCGTAGAGGATCGTCTCGTGCAGGGAGAAGCCGACCTTCTCCTTGGCGAGGATGATGCGCTTGCTCTCCCAGGTGCCGGACGCGGCCTTCACATGCCGGTCGGTGCCCTCGATGTCCTTGAACGAACGAACGATCACGGTGGTGCGTGCCTCCTAGGCGACGGGGTGGTGGCGAGGTCCTCAGGCGGCGGCCGGGGAGGTCTCCCGGACCGCGCGGGCGAGGACGCGCAGGCCCTCGTCGAGTTCCTCGGGGGTGATGGTCAGCGCGGGCAGCAGCTTGACGACCTCGCTCTCGGGGCCGGACGTCTCGATGAGCAGCCCCAGTTCGAAGGCGCGCCGGGCGACCCGCTCGGCCCGCTGCTTGTCGTGGAACTCCAGGCCCCACACCAGGCCGCGGCCCCGGTACTCCTTGACGTCCGCGAGGTTCTCCTCGGTGACGGCGATCAGCGCCTGCTCGACCTGCTCGCCGCGCGCCCGGGTCTGCTTCTCCATCGCGGAGCCGTCGGTCCAGTACGTCTCCAGGGCGGCGGTGGCGGTGACGAAGGCGGGGTTGTTGCCGCGGAAGGTGCCGTTGTGCTCGCCCGGCTCCCACACGTCCAGCTCGGGCTTGAACAGGCACAGCGACATGGGCAGTCCGTAGCCGCTGATGGACTTCGACACGGTGACGATGTCGGGGACGACGCCGGCCTCCTCGAAGGAGAAGAAGGCGCCGGTGCGGCCGCAGCCCATCTGGATGTCGTCGACGATCAGCAGCATGTCCTGGCGCTCGCACAGCCCGGCGAGCGCGCGCAGCCACTCGGGGCGGGCCACGTTGATGCCGCCCTCGCCCTGGACCGTCTCCACGATCACGGCGGCGGGCTTGTTCAGGCCGGAGCCCTGGTCCTCCAGCAGGCGCTCGAACCACAGGAAGTCCGGGACCTTGCCGTCGAAGTAGTTGTCGAACGGCATCGGCGTGCCGTGCACCAGCGGGACGCCGGCCCCGGCGCGCTTGAAGGCGTTGCCGGTCACGGCGAGCGAGCCCAGGGACATGCCGTGGAAGGCGTTGGTGAACGACACGATCGCCTCGCGTCCCTTCACCTTCCGCGCCAGCTTCAGGGCGGACTCGACGGCGTTGGTGCCGGTCGGGCCCGGGAACATCACCTTGTACGGCAGGTCGCGCGGCCGCAGCACCAGGTCCTGGAAGGTCCGCAGGAAGGCGCGCTTGGCGGTGGTCGACATGTCGAGACCGTGGGTGACGCCGTCCCGCTCCAGATAGTCGAGCAGGGCCCGTTTGAGGACCGGGTTGTTGTGGCCGTAGTTCAGCGAGCCGGCGCCGGCGAAGAAGTCGAGGTACTCGTGGCCGTCCTCGTCGTACATGCGGCTGCCGCGCGCACGGTCGAAGACGGTGGGCCAGCCGCGGCAGTAGCTGCGCACCTCGGACTCCAGGGTTTCGAAGACGCTGAGGTCGGGCTGGGTGATGGTCACGGGGATTCGCTCCTCTGTGCGGCTGATCGGTGTGCGGGGTGGTGGCGGGAAGGGGCCCGGGCGAGAGCCGCGCGCCGGGCGGAGGTGTCAGTCCGTCGGCTGCGGCAGGCGGGTCAGCGGGCCGATGCGGTAGAGGACCTCGGGGTCGTGCGGGCCGTCCGGGAACTGGTCCGTGCCGAACAGCACCTCGCGCTCGACCCGGGCGCCGTGGCGCGCGGCGTAGGAGGTGAACAGCCGCTCGGAGGCGGTGTTGCCCGGGGTGATGGTGGTCTCGACGGTGGTCAGCCGGTGCTCGGCGGCGACGCGTGCGGTCAGCCCGTCGAGCATCCGGGCCGCCAGTCCGCGCCCGCGGTGGGTGGAGTCCACGGCCACCTGCCAGACGAGCAGCGTCCCCGGGCGGTCCGGCCGCAGGTACCCGGTGACGAACCCGACGGCCTCACCGTCGGCCGCCCGCGCCACGGCCGACGTGCCGGCGAAGTCGCGGCACCACAGCAGATAGCTGTAAGCGGAGTTCAGGTCGAGGGTTCCGGATTCCTTGGCGATCCGCCAGAAAGTGGCCCCGTCGGCCACCGCCGGGCGGTCTATGAGCAGGTCTGCTTGTGCGGCGGTCATGCGAATTCAATTTACCGATCGCGAATTGAAAATGCATGGCCGGAAGGTCTTACGTGCGGCCGCCGTGTGTGGTATCGCGCGAGCGCGGGTGATCGCGTGAGATGGCAGTGGAATGTCCGGAATTGACCAGGAAGAAAAGGGCGTAACGGGCGCGATGTGTAACGCGTCACAGCCGTGTGACCCTCACGGAATCCGCCCGGACCGGGTCGCCCGACGTTCGCGAAATCTTTGCGTTTAGGGTCGAAAAAAGCGGGCAGAAGAACACGGGAAGCCCAGGGAATTGAATTGCACAATAGCGATCGGGGGGAATTGGCAATTGTGCCGAATTCAGGTTCCGGTCACCCCGTCGGCACGTGCGCGAGGATGCGGGGGGTTTCAGGGTGACCGTCGGGCCGGCCGCACTGGGCGAAGCCGGCGGGCCCGCCGGACGGGCCGCCCCGCCCGAGCGACGGGCCCGCCGGACGGGCCGCCCCGCCGCTCACGGCCGGCCCGGCCCGCGCCCTACCGCCAGGCCTGCTCCGCCGCCCGGCGGCCCGCCTCCAGGTCCACGGGCTGTGCTCCCCGCTCGGACAGGGCCGCCCCCAGAGCCGCCAGGCTCGCCTGCACCGCGCGCGGGGTGGCGTCCGGGCCGTAGTGGTTGACCCGGACCATCTCGCGGGCCAGGGCGCCGCCGCCCGCCGCCAGCGGCAGCGTGGGGTCGGAGGCGAGGGCGCGGGCGACCAGCTCCGAGGCCACCACGCCGGGCGGCGTGCGCAGGGTCGTCGCCACCGGTGCCGCGTCCGCGGCCGCGTGGACGTACGGCCGCAGGCCCCCGCCCAGCGCGAGCGCCCCCGCGCGGGTGGCCGCCGCGGCGGACGCGTGGCGGGCCATCACCGTCGCCGGGCCCTCCGCCTCGATGCGCTCCACGCACGCCTCCAGCGCCAGCATCTCCAGCTGGGCGGGCGCGTGCAGCAGGGCCTTGCGGCCCGCGTCCACCCAGCGCTCCTTCCAGTCGAGGAGTGACAGGTACGAGCGGCGCGGTGCCCGCGGGTTCGCCGCCATCCGGGCCCACGCCCGCTCGCTCACCGACACCGCCGACACCCCGGCGGGCCCGCCCATCGCCTTCTGCGCCCCGATCACGCACAGGTCCACGCCCCACGCGTCCGGCAGCACCGGCTCGGCGCCCACCGAGGCGACGGCGTCCAGGGAGAACAGGGCGCCCTGCGCCCGTACCGCCGCACCGATCTCCGCGACCGGGTTGGTGTTGCCCGTGGCCGCCTCGGCGTGCACCAGTGACACGAAGTCGATCTCCGGGTGCTCGGCGAAGGTCTCGCGGACCTGCGCGGCCGTGACCGCCGTGTGGAACGGGACGGCCAGGTCGTGCACCGTCGCGCCGCAGTCCCGCAGCCAGTCGCCGAAGGTCTGCCCGTACGGTCCCGTGATCACGTTCAGCGCCACCGTCCCCGGACCCGCGGCGGCCCGGATCACGCCCTCCAGCGGCAGCAGCGCCTCGCCCTGCATGATCACGACGTCCTGCCGGGTGTCCAGCAGCCGGGCCACCCGGTCCTCGATGGCGGCGAAGTGCGCGGCGCTCAACGGGGCCAGGTCCAGGAAGGGATGGGTCACGGCGGTGCTCTCTTCGGTCACGGGATCGACTCGGACGAGCCTACCGAGGCTGAACTCGTGGAGTCGTAGGGGCTGGCGGCTCGTCGCTCGTGCGGCAGAGGCGGGACGAGGACGGCCCGCGGGCTCTGCGGTCACAGGGGCCGGCGTTATGTGCGGCAGTGGCGTCGCCGGCTAGGGCGCGCCGTGAAGCACCAGATGATCAGAGGCATGTCGTTCGGAGTCGGAAGCGGCGCCGTCAGCCTCATCGTCATGTGGTGGTCAAGCCGTCACTGACCTGTAGGTAGACCGATGACGGCCCCCACGCCGGTGGGGGCCATCGCTGCGTTCAGGCAGCCGCCAGATCAGTGCGCCGGCAGCGTCGTCTGGTGCAAGCCCTGCCAGGACCGGGAGGGGGTCGGCCCCCGCTGCCCCTGATAGCGCGAGCCGCGCTCCATGGATCCTATGGGAACTGGGCCGGGCCGCTCATCCGGAAGACAGCCGGCTGCCCGACCTTCATACCCGGCCACAGCTTGATCGGCAGGGGTGGCCAGGTTCGACAGCTCCAGCGTGACGTGCCCCTCGAAGCCGGGGCCGATGAAGCCGGCCGTGGAGTGGGTGACCAGCCCGAGCTGGCCGAGCGATGACTTGCGCTCCAGCGGGGCTGCCAGGTCCCGGGGCAGCCGGACTCGTTCGTAGGTGGACGCCAGGACGAACGCGCCGGGGTGCAGGATGAACGGTGCGTCGTCGAGAAGGCCGGCGGATCCGGCTGGTTGGCGGCCGAGGCGGTCGCCGACCAGGCCCGAATAGGACACGGTCCTCAGGGACGGCACCTGCTCCCAGATCGGCACGAGCAAGGACAAGGCGGACTGCTCAGAGACAGGGCTGAAGTGAGGAGCCCTTTCGAAAGGGCTAGATTCGGCGTCGCCAACCACGCCTCCTGGGGGACACTATGACAGATGAACCGCAGCAACACTCCGAGCCCGGGTCCCTGTTGAACTGGGGCTGCCTGATGTTGCTGGTGGTCTTCGGCGGCCTGGCGACGATGCTCTACGGCCTGGGAGTGCTGATCTTCGGCGACACCCCGGCCTCGTCCGCCGTCACCGTCCTCCTCGCGGGCCTGGGCGCCTCGGTCCTGGGTGTCGCCGTCATCAAGCGGTTCCCCGATGCCGTGCAGATGAAGGGATACGCCCCGTCGGCACGCGTCACCCGCCTGGCCGCCGAGCGTTCGCTGGGCGAGCACGTCCTCACCCGCAAGAACACCAGCCCGCTGGAGATCGTGGCTGGCACGGTGAGCATCGGCGCTGTGATCGTGGGAGCCCTGTGGGGCGTGAACTGGGTACTCAGCAAGACCGGGACCGACATCCCCGGCCTCCAGAAGCTGGCGACCACCGTGGTGCTCTGTCTGCTCACGGCGCTCGTCCTGGTGATCATCGCGCTTCCGGTCCTGTTGTGGAGAATGCCCAAAGGCTTCGTTCGCACGCATCTGTACGCGAGCGGACTCGTGTACACCTCTTACGGCCGCCCGCGCGCCGTGACCTGGGACGACGTCGACCGCCTAGTGCTCTCACGACAGGCCCACCGAGCCCATCCTTTCGGCGGCAAGGTGCTCGCCTACCACGTGATCACCCATGACGGGCACCGCCTGCGCATCGACGCCCATCCCCACCTGGAATCCGACCCCCTGGGTGCGCACATGCTGAATGCCGTACAACTGCGCCGGCGCCCGATACTGGAGGGCGGCCCGGCGGCGGGCGACCCCGGTCACCGGCGGATCTAGGACCCCAGCGCCTGAGCAGGGCTGCTCCTGCACCACCATGGCTCACGCAGCAACGGTGGCCGTCGTGGTCTTCCGGCGCTTCGGCGGGCGCCGTGGTGGGACCCGGCAGCGCCGCGAACCGGTCGGCAGCTGTCACTTCCTGGCCGTGCCGAACTGGAGGACGGCGGTCCCGAGCGGGTGATCGCGCGCCCGCGGCACGAGCGCACGCGCCACGTGCTGTCCCGGCTCCTCGACCCGGCCACGGCGGACGTGGAGGAGGACGGCGCCGGTCGACGGTCGCGCGCGGTGGCCCGTCGGGCCGGCGGGCGGGAGCCGGGCCGGCGGGCGGAGTTAGGGTGCGGTGCATGAGCGAAGTGCTGCATGTGCGGGGCCGCGTCCTCGTGGGTCCCGAGGACGTCCGCGACGAGCTGTGGGTGATCGACGGGCGGATCTCCTACGCCCGCCCCGTGGGCGCCCGCGACGTGCGGACCCTCCGGGGCTGGGCCCTGCCCGGTCTGGTCGACGCGCACTGCCACGTGGGCCTCGACGCGCACGGCGCGGTCCCGCAGGACGTCGCCGAGAAGCAGGCCCTCACCGACCGGGACGCCGGCACCCTGCTGATCCGCGACGCCGGTTCGCCCTCGGACACCCGCTGGATCGACGACCGCGAGGACCTGCCGAAGATCATCCGGGCCGGCCGGCACATCGCCCGCACCCGCCGCTACATCCGCAACTACGCCCACGAGATCGAGCCGGAGGACCTGGTCGCCCACGTCGCCCGGGAGGCCCGCCGCGGCGACGGCTGGGTCAAGCTGGTCGGCGACTGGATCGACCGCGACCTCGGCGACCTGTCGGCCTGCTGGCCCAGGCAGGCGGCCGAGGCGGCGATCGCCGAGGCCCACCGCCTGGGCGCCCGCGTGACCGCGCACTGCTTCGCCGAGGACTCCCTGCGGGACCTGGTCGAGGCGGGCATCGACTGCGTCGAGCACGCCACCGGCCTCACGGACGACCTGATCCCCCTCTTCGCCGCGCGCGGCGTCGCGATCGTGCCGACCCTCGTCAACATCGCCACCTTTCCCCGGCTGGCCGACGGCGGCGAGGCCAGGTTCCCCCGCTGGTCGGCCCATATGCGCCGGCTCCACGAGCGGCGCTACGACACCGTCCGCGACGCCTACGACGCCGGGATCCCGGTGTACGTCGGCACGGACGCGGGCGGCTCGCTGGCGCACGGCCTGGCCGCGGCGGAGGTGGCGGAACTGGTCACCGCCGGCATCCCGCCGCTGCGGGCCCTGTCGGCGACGGCCTGGGCGGCCCGGGACTGGCTGGGCCGTCCCGGCCTGGACGAGGGGGCACCGGCCGACCTGGTGGTGTACCGGACGGACCCGCGGACGGACGTACGGGTACTGGCGGCGCCGGAGCGGGTGGTGCTGAACGGGCGGGTCGTGGGCTGAGGCTCCCGCGCCGGCCGAGGCTCCCGCGCTGGCCGAGGCTCCCGCGTCGGCCGAGGCGGCCGCGTCGGACGGTCAGCGGGCCGCCGGCTGCGCCGGCAGGTTGTACACGTGCTCCGGGCTCACGATCCGCGTGACGGCGTCGCCGAGGAGCGTGCTGGGCTCCTCCTGCCCCCGGCCGATGTCGGTGTTCAGCAGGACGACCAGGGTGGCCCGGGCCGACGGCAGGTAGACGGTGAGGGACTCGTAGCCCGGCAGTGAGCCGTTGTGCCCGATCCAGCCCTGGACGTCGAAGATGCCGAGCCCGTACCCGGCGCCGGGGACGGAGGTGGGCGGCGTGTCGAGCCGCTGCCGCTGCGTGGCCGGGCTGATCAGCGTGGTGCCGTCGGGCAGGACGCCGGTGGCGACGGTGGGCGCCCACACGCGCAGGTCCTCCAGCGTGGAGATCATCGCGCCGGCCGCCCAGCCCCAGGACGGGTTCCAGTCGGTGCTGTCGGCGACCTTCCCGTCCGCGGTCTGGTTCGTGTACCCGTGGGCGTGCGGCCGGGGGAACGCCGCGTCCGTCGCCAGCAGGGTGCGGTCCATGCCGGCCGGTCCCGTGACGTTCTCCCGGATGTAGTCCTGCAGCGGCCGGCCGCCGGCCTGCTCCACGACCAGGCCGAGCAGGATCAGGTTGGTGTTGGAGTAGGAGAACTTCTCGCCGGGCTGGAACAGCACCGGGTGCTCGAAGGCGTAGTCCAGCAGTTCCCGCGGGGTGAAGGGCCGCTGGGGGTCCGAGGTGAGCGCCTTGAAGAAATCCTCGTCCTCGGAGTAGTTGTAGAGCCCGCTGCGCATCCCGGCCAGCTGGCGCAGGGTGATCTCGCCCCCGTCGGGCACGCCGTCGACGTACTCGCCGATCGTGTCGTCGAGGCCGACCTTGCCCTCGTCGACCAGCTTCAGCAGCGCCGTCACGGTGAAGGTCTTGGTCTCGCTGCCGATCCGCATGTACAGGTCCGGCGACATCCGCCGGCCGGACTCCTTGTCGGCGACGCCGTACGACCGCACGTGGCTGCCCTTGTCCGGGGTCCAGATGCCCACGGTCACGCCGGGGATGTCCGCCTCGCGCATGACCTTCTCCACGGCGGCGTCGACCTGCCGTTTCACCTCGGGGGTGAGGGTGCGGAAGTCGTCCGAGGGCGCCGGGGAGGGGGAGGGCTGCCCGGCGGTGGCCGGGACGGGGTGCGGGGCGCCGAGGGCCGTCGCGCCGCCGGGCGGTGCCACGAGCGCCCCCACCGCCGCCGCGATCACGGCCCCCCTGCGCAGTCGTCCGCACGAGCGCGTCATGGGCTCCTCCCGGCAGTACGGCAGTACGAGGAGAGGCCCGCGACGTGGGCCGCCGGCCCTTCACCTCAGCATAGGAGCGCTCGTGGCGCGCCGCCCGTCGGAGCCCGGTGAATCGAACGCGTGCGCGGAGACCCAGGGTGGGGTGGATCAGCTGCCGCCGGGGCGGTCCGGTCGTCGCGCCACTGCCTGGTCGGTCAGCCCGCCGGATCAGCCCCTGGCGGATCAGCGCCCCGCCGGCCGGGTCAGCCCGACCGCGGCGGATGCCCGCCGGGTCAGCCCAGCCCTGCACCCGCTCGACCGGTCGGCCCCGGTCAGCCCGTCGCCGCGGGCGGTCGGCGGGATCGGCAGTCCGCCGGATCGGTCACCCGGCGGAGCGCCCCGCCGGATCGCCGCCCGGTGTCGCCGCCGTCTCCAGTGCGTGCAGGAAGGCGTCCGTCGTCGCCCGGTCCCGTACCGCCAGCCGCAGCCAGTCCTCGCCCAGCCCCGGGAAGGTGTCCCCGCGGCGGACCGCGAACCCCAGGTCCCGCAGCCGCCGGCGGACCGCGGCCGCGCGCGGCAGCCGGACGAGGACGAAGGGGCCCGCGGCCGGCTCCACGACCCGCACCCCGGCGATCCGGGCCAGCCCGGCCACGAGGTGGGCCCGGTCGGCGGCGACGCGATGGGCGGCGTGGGCCGCCTCCGCCAGGGCACGCGGGGCCACGCAGGCCTCCGCGGCGGTCAGCGCGGGCGTGCAGACGGGCCACAGCGGCTGGGCGCGTGCCAGCTCCGCGACGGTCTCCGGGTGCGCCAGGACGTACCCGACGCGCAGCCCGGCCAGGCCCCAGGTCTTCGTCAGGCTGCGCAGCACCACGAGCCCGGGGACGTCCGTCCGCCCGGCCAGCGCCTCCCGCTCGCCCGGCACGGCGTCCATGAACGCCTCGTCCACCACCAGCGTCCGCCCCGGGCGTGCCAGTCCCGCCACGTCGGCGGCCGGGTGCAGCACCGACGTGGGGTTCGTCGGGTTGCCGATCACCACCAGGTCGGCGTCCTCCGGCACGGCCGCCGGATCCAGCCGGAAGCCGTCCTCCGCCCGCAGCAGCACCCGCCCGACGGTGTGCCCGGCGTCCCGCAGCGCGGCCTCCGGCTCGGTGAACTGCGGGTGCACCACGACCGGTCGGCACACCTTCAGCGCTCGCGCCAGCAGCACGAACGCCTCGGCGGCGCCCGCCGTCAGCAGCACCCGCTCCGCGCCGACCCCGTGCCGCGCCGCCACCGCCTCCCGGGCCCGCCGGCCGTCCGGATAGGCGGCGAGCCCGCCCAGCGAACCGGCGATCACCTCCCGCAGCCACGGCGGCGGCGTGCCCGCGCGGACGTTCACGGCGAGATCGACGAGCGCCGCGCCGTCGTCGCGGACCTCGGCGTCCCCGTGGTGCCGCAGGTCGTGCGCGTCAGTGGGCATGGGAGTGCGCGTGGTGATGCCCGTGCCCGTGCCCATGGTGGTGGCCGTCGTCGTCGGGGTGATGGTGCGGCTGCTGCGGCAGGCCCACCTTGTCCTCGAACCCGGGCAGCGCGACGCGGTACACGCACGAGTCGCAGTTCATCCGCAGATCGCCCTTCAGGGCCTCCTCGTACCGCTCCATCACCAGGTCCAGCAGCTCCGGCTCCGGCCCGATGACGTCCGCCGAGCGCACCTCGACCTCCGGGTGCGCGGCCGCCCAGCCCTCGGTCTGCTGGCGCACCCGGTCCGGCAGGATGCCGGTGAACAGGAAGTAGGGCAGCACGACGATCCGCCGCGCGCCCAGCCGCAGGCACCGGTCCAGCCCGCTCGGCACGTCCGGCGCCGCCAGCGACACGTACGCCGTCTCCACCCCGGCGTACCCGCGCCCCTCCCACAGCAGCCGGGCCGCCTTGTGCACCTCGGCGTTGGCGTCCGGGTCCGTGGACCCGCGCCCGACCAGCAGCACCGTCACGTCGGCACGGTCCCCGGGGGTGCGCCCCCCGGCGCCCAGCGCCTCCTCCAGCCGCCGCTCCAGCACCGACAGCAGCGCCGGGTGCGGACCGAGCGGGCGGCCGTAGGTGTACGAGATCCCGGGGTGCCGCACCTTCTCGCGGGCCAGCGCGGCCGGGATGTCGCCCTTGGCGTGCCCGGCGGAGACCAGCATCAGCGGCACGGCCGCGAAGCGGCGCACGCCCCGCTCCACCAGCTCGGCGACGGCCTCGCCGAGCGGCGGCGGGGACAGCTCGATGAAGCCGCCCGCGACGGGCAGTTCGGGGTGGCGGCGCCCCAGCTCCCGCACGAAGTCGCGGAACGCCTCGGCTCCGGCGTCGTCCCGGGTGCCGTGGCCGGCGATGAGCAGGGCGGGCGGCGGGGTGGTCACGGTTTCTCCTCGGGAAGCGAATCGGCGGACGAAGCGGGGTGGTACAGAAGCGCGTTGAGCGCGGCGGCGGCGACCGCCGAGCCGCCCTTCTCGGACACGTTGCTGACGGCGGGCAGCCCGCTGGCGCGCAACGCGGCCTTGGACTCGGCCGCGCCGACGAACCCGACGGGCAGACCGATGACGAGCGCCGGGTCGGCGTCCAGCGTGAGCAGTTCCTCCAGGGCGGTCGGCGCGCAGCCGATCACCCACAGCGCGCCCGGCCCGACCTGCTCGTACGCCAGCCGCACGGCGTGCGCGGACCGGGTCAGGCCGGGACCGGCCTGCGCCTCCTTCAGCCGGCAGACGGTCTCGCGCCGGGTGATACCGGCGGCGACCATCTCCACGTCCACGACGACGGGCGCCCCGGCGTGCAGCGCGGCGCACGCCTGCTCCAGCGCGGCCTCGTCCGTCACCAGGTCGGTGGCGTAGTCGAGGTCGGCGGCGGAGTGGATCACCCGCTCCACCACCGCCCGCGTGAGCGGCGGGAAGTGCGAGGTGTCCAGGCGGGCGCGCAGCCGCCGGAAGGACTCCTGCTCGATGGGGTGGACCACGCGGTTCACCGGGCCTCCTCCTGCGACGTCTGCCAGCGGTAGCCGCGCGGTGTCACCATACGGCCCGCGATCTGCCGGGTCGCGGTGTTGCCCACCGTCACGACCGTCATCATGTCGACCGTCGCCGGGTCCAGCCCGCCCAGCGTGGTCAGCCGGCTGGACTCGTCCGGCCGCGACGCGTTGCGCACGACCCCGACCGGAGTGGCCGGGTCCCGGTGCCCGGCGAGGACCGACAGCGCCTTCGGCAGCTGCCAGTCGCGGCCCCGGCTGCGCGGATTGTAGAAGGTGACGACGAGGTCCGCCTCGGCCGCCGCCCGCACCCGCCGCTCGATGACCTCCCACGGCGTGTGCAGGTCGGACAGGCTGATGGAGACGTGGTCGTGGCCGAGCGGCGCGCCGAGGATCGCCCCGGCCGCCAGCGCCGCCGTCACCCCGGGCACGCCGACCACGTCGATGTCGTCGGACGCCTCGGCGAGCGCCGGGGAGGCCATGGCGTACACGCCCGCGTCGCCGCTGCCGATCAGCGCGACCGCCTGCCCGCGCCGGGCCTCCTCGACGGCGGTCCGCGCCCGCTCCTCCTCCGCGCCCAGCCCGGACTCCACGATCCGGGTGCCGGGGCGCAGCAGGTCGCGGATCTGGTCGACGTACTGGTCGAGTCCGACCAGCACCGACGCCCGCTCCAGCTCGGCCCTGGCGCGCGGGGTGAGCAGGTCGCGGGCGCCCGGCCCGAGCCCGACCACCGCGAGCCGCCCGCGTCCCGGCCGCCGCACGACCGCGCAGGTCGCCGTCGCGGGGCTGGCCGCCGACTTCCGCTTCGGCACGAGGAGTTCGCCGCCGCGGACCAGCGCGGCGGCCTCCGCCACCGACGGGGTGCCGACGGCGGCCAGCGGCGCGTCCGACGGGTTCGGCACGCCGACGGCGGCCAGCTCCTCGGCCGGGTACGTCACCAGCGGCACCCCGAGCCGGGCGGCCGCGCCCACGATGCCGGGCTCGTCGCGCTTGGCGTCCACGGTGGCCAGCTCGGCGACGCTGCGCGCCGACAGCCCCGCGTCCCGCAGCGCGCTCTCGATCACACCGAGTACTTCCGCCTCGGGCGCCCCCTTGGACGCACCGACCCCCACCACCAGCGTCGGCGGCCGCAGCACCACCTCGTGCGCGGCGGGCTCGGCGAGGCGGTCCGTGACGCGGACCGTGTACGCGCCCTCCGCGGCGACCGGCAGCGGCGGCAGCGGCCAGGCGACCTCCGCGCGCAGCGCCACCGGCTCCCCGTCCAGCAGCGCCCGCGACACGGCCGCGACCGCGCCCTCCACCGGCAGCCCGAGCGTGTCCAGGCCGGCGATGCCGACCGCGTCCGTCGCCGTCGTCACCACCGGCTCCGCGCCCAGCACCGCACCCACCTCGCGGGCCAGGCCGTTGGCGCCGCCGCCGTGCCCGCCGGTCAGCGCCACGGCGTACCGGCCGGCCTCGTCGACGCAGACCACGCCCGGGTCGGCCGTCTTGTCCGCCAGCAGCGGCGCGACCAGCCGGACGACCGCACCGGTCGCCAGGAAGCACACCAGCTGCTCGCACTCGGCGAACGCCCGCCGCACGGCGTCCGCCACGGGTCCGTCGTACACGCGCGTGCGGTCCGGCCACACCGCGGCCAGCCGGTCCCGCGCCGCAGCCCCCGCCGCGGTGGCGGAAATGAGGCCGATCACTGGGCAACTCCTTCACAACGGGCCGGGGGCCGCACGCCCCACAGCAGGAAAACCGGATTGGTCGCCGCGAGCCGGGTCACGTCCCCGGGCAGCGGCGCGAGCCGGGACGACTGCAACAGCACCCCGTCGCACTCCAGCCCCGCGCTCGTCAGGGCCGCGCGGGCGGCGGGCACCCGGTCGAGCGCGGCCATCGCGACGACCACCGTGCGCCGGGCGCGGCGCGCGCAGGCGGCCACGACGGCGGGCAGCTCGCGCCCGCCCCCGCCCACGAACACCGCGTCGGGGTCGTCGGGCAGCTCCGCCAGCGCGTCCGGCGCCGCCCCGTGCACCACGCGCACGTCCACGCCGTGCGCGGCGGCGTTGGCACGGATCCGCGCCACGCCGTCCGCCGCCTTCTCCACGGCGACGGCCGCCGCGCCCAGCCGGGCGCACTCCACGGCCACCGAGCCGGAGCCCGCGCCGACGTCCCACACCAGGTCGCCGAGCCGGGGGCCCAGCCGGGCCAGGGCCAGCGCCCGCACCTCGAACTTGGTGATCATCGAGTCGCGGTGCGCGAACGCGTCCTCCGCCAGGGCCCATCCGGCCGGCCCCGGCGCCGGACCGGCCACCGTGCGCACCGCGTCCACCGCCCGGCCCGGGTCCAGGCACAGCACGACGCTCACCGCCGTGCCCCAGTCCCGCGCCGCCGCCTCGGCGGGCGTCACCCGTTCCACCCGCTCCCGCCGCGGATCGCCCAGCGCGGAGGCGACCACCAGCACCCGGCCGGTGTCCCGCAGCGCCGCGCCCAGCTCGGCCGGACCGGCGCCCGGACCGGTCAGCACGGCCACCTTGGGGTGCGCCCGGCACACGTTCACCGCCGTACGCGGCTGCCGCCCGTGCGCGCTGACCACCACCGCGTCGTCCCAGGGCAGCCCGGCCCGCGCGAACGCGGCGGCCACCGACGACACCCCGGGCCGCACGTCCAGCCGCCGCGGCCCGAACCGCTCGGCCAGCGCCCGCACGATCCCCAGGAACCCCGGATCGCCCGAGGCCAGCACGACCACGGGCCGGTCCTTGTCGACGTACGCCTCGATCGCGTCCAGCGCGGGCGCCAGCGGTCCGAGCACGATCCGCTCGGCCCCCGCCGGCAGCCGCACGGCGTCCAGGTGCCGCCGCCCGCCGACGACCAGCGCGGCGTCGGCCGTCAGCTCCTCCGGCACGGGCGCCCCGGTGCCCGTGCCGACCACTCTGATCACGTCTGGGCACCCCGCGCGCGCAGCTCCTTGCGGGCCTGCGGGTCGGCCTTGCGGTACCCGTGGAAGTGCCCCGGGTGGTACAGGTGCGAGCGGGTGCCGTGCGCGTCCAGGGCAGGGCCGACCAGGAACAGCGTGTGCTTCCAGAGCTTGTGCTCCTTGACCGTCTCCTCCAGTGTGCCGACCGTGCACCGGACGACCAGCTCCTCCGGCCAGGTCGCCTGGTGGGCGACGACGACCGGCGTGGTCGTCGGGTAGCCGCCCTCCAGCAGCTCCCGCACCAGCTGGCCGCTGCGCGCCGCCGACAGGAAGATCGCCATGGTGGTGCCGTGCTTGGCGAACTCGCGCACCTCCTCGCCGGGCGGCATCGGCGTCTTGCCGCCGCCCAGCCGGGTCAGCACCACGGACTGCGCCACCTCGGGGATGGTCAGCTCCCGCCGGGCCAGCGCGGCCACGGCGGAGAACGCCGAGACGCCGGGCACGACCTCGGTCGCGATGCCGATCCCGGCACACCGGTCCAGCTGCTCCTGCGTACCGCCCCACAGGGCCGGGTCGCCGGAGTGGACGCGGGCCACCTTCAGCCCCTCGGTGAGGGCCCGCTCGTACACGGCCACCACGTCCTCCAGCGACATCGTCGCCGAGTCGAGGATCTCGGCGCCCTCGCGGGCGTGGTCGAGGACCTCCGCCTGGACCAGGCTCGCGGCCCAGATCACGACGTCGGCCTCGGCGATGGCGCGCGCGGCACGGAACGTCAGCAGATCGGCGGCGCCGGGGCCGGCACCGACGAAGGTCACCTTGCCGGCGGGGGCTTCGGCCATGGGTTCGGGTCCTCTCGTACGGGATGTCAACGTGCGGGTGCTGCGGCTGTCAACGCGCGCGCAGCCGGATGTGCGCGACCGCGGGCCGATCGGATAGCAAGGGCGCATGGCGGTCTTCGTCGCGCTGGGCGCGTTCCTGATGACGCTGGCGGGCGGCTGGACGGCACAGCGCGTGACGGACCGCCGTCACCTCGTGCTGGGCCTGGCCGGCGGCCTGATGCTGGGCGTGGTCGGCCTCGACCTGCTCCCCGAGGCGCTCGCGGCGGCGGGCACCGAGGTGCACGGCGTCCCGGCCGCCCTGCTGCTGTTCGTGGCCGGCTTCCTGCTGGCCCACGGGGTGGAACGGCTGCTGGCCGCGCGGCGCGCGGCACACGGCGCCGGCGAACACGCGCGCACCCCGCAGGTGGGCCTGACGGCCGCCGCCGCGATGGTCGCGCACAGCGCCATGGACGGCGTGGCGATCGGCGCCGCCTTCCAGATCGGCGAGGGCATGGGCGTGGCGGTCGCGTTCGCGGTGATCGCCCACGACTTCGCGGACGGCTTCAACACCTTCACGCTCACGACCCTGTACGGCAACGCCCGCCGCCGGGCGGTCGCGATGCTGTGCGCGGACGCGGTGGCCCCCGTCGTGGGCGCGGCGAGCACCCTGCTGGTGACCGTCCCGCAGCCGGTGCTCGGCGGCTACCTCGGACTGTTCGGCGGAGCGCTGCTCTACCTGGCCGCCGCCGAGATCCTGCCCGAGGCCCACCACCGGCACCCCGCCGGCCCGACGCTGCTGTGCACGGTCGGGGGCGCGGCGTTCGTCTGGCTGGTGGTGGGCGTCGCCGAGTGACGCCGCGGGCCTCACAGCTTGCCGCCCCGCCCGCCGTCGCGCCGCGGCGGCGCGATGAGCGTGGACAGGTACGGCAGCGGTGCCCCGTCGAGCTCACCGGCGGGCCGCACGGACTCCTCCGGCAGCCCGAGGGCCGACCCCCAGACGGCACCCTCGATCCGCCCGCTGTCCCGGAGCGCCTCGACGACCTCGGCGGCCTGCCGGCCGAACTTGTAGGCGACGACGGTCCCGGGACCGTTCAGCGCGTCCTTCAGCACCGCCGCACCGGCGGTCACCGGCACCAGCGTCAGCGGCTCGGTGCCCTCCGTCAGCACGGCACCCGACCGCGCGGCGAGGTCCTGCATGGCGGTGATGCCGGGCACGGTCTCCACGACGGTGCCCGGGACCAGCCCGGCGACGGTCTGCGCCAGATAGGTGAAGGTGGAGTACACGTTCGGGTCGCCGATGGTGGCGAACGCGACCGAGGCGTGCCGCCGCAGCAGCCCGGCGACGCGCTCGCCGGCCGCGTCCCACGCCGCCTCGCGGCGGGTCCGGTCGGTCCGCTCGTTCAGCGCGAACACCACCCGGACGACCTTCTCCTCGGGCACGTAGTGCAGCACCGTCGCCTCGGCGCGCCCCCGCTCCCCGGTGTCCATCACGGGGACGACGACGACGTCGGCGGCGCGCAGCGCGTTGACGCCCTTCACGGTCACCAGCTCGGGATCGCCCGGACCGACGCCCACTCCGATCAGCCTGCTGCTCATGACGTCCGGCACCTCTCCACGAACCGACTCGCGACACCGGGCCGGGACGCCCAGTGCGTGTGCAGATAACTCGCGTGCACACCACGCTGTACGAAACCTTCGACGCCCCGCCGGGGCGTGCGCACGCCCCAGGCGGGCGACGCCCCCGCGCCGGGCTCGACGGCGGTGCGGTGGAACTCGTGCCCCCGCATCCGGGTGCCGGCGCCGGCCAGCGCGCTGTCGCTCACGGCGACGGCGTCGCGGTACCCGAGGGTGAGCCGCCGCGTCATCCGCGCGGAGGCCTCCAGCACCCCGCACATCGGCAGCCCGTCCAGCTCCCGGCACAGGTACAGCAGCCCGGCGCACTCGGCGGCGACGGGGGCGCCCCGCCCGGCGAGCGCGGCGACGGCCCGGCGCAGCGGCTCGTTGGCCGACAGCTCCCCGGCGTACACCTCGGGGAACCCGCCCCCGACGACCAGGCCGCGGGTGCCCTCGGGCAGCCGCTCGTCGCGCAACGGGTCGAACACGACCACCTCGGCCCCGGCGGCGGCGAGCAGTTCGGCGTGCTCGGCGTACGAGAACGTGAACGCGGCCCCGCCGGCGACGGCGACCCGCACGTCCGCGACGGGACGGGGCGGCACGGGCGAGTCGGCCAGGGCCGCGCCCGCGTCCCACGCCGCGCACGGCAGCGCACCCGCGCCGCCGGCCAGCGCCACCAGCGCGTCCAGATCACACCCGGCGGCGACCTGCGCGGCCATCGCCGCGACGGCCGCCACCGCCGCCGCCCGCCGCTCGGCGACCGGCACCAGCCCCAGGTGCCGTGAGGGGGTGTCCACCTGCGGCGCCCGCCGCAGCACCCCCAGCACCGGCACCCCGGCGGATTCCAGCGCCTCCCGCAGCAACGCCTCGTGCCGGTCCGAGGCGACCTTGTTCAGGATCACGCCCCCGATCCGCACCCGCGGGTCCCACGACACGAACCCGTGCACCAGCGCCGCCACCGACCGTGACTGCGACGAGGCGTCGACGACCAGCACCACCGGCGCCCGCAGCACCTTGGCCACCTGCGCGGTGGAGGCCAGCTCGCCTTCCCCCGCGGCCCCGTCGTACAGCCCCATGACGCCCTCGACGACGGCGATGTCACAGCCCCGCGCCCCGTGCGCGAACAGCGGCCCGACCAGCTCCGGCCCGCACAGGTACGCGTCGAGGTTCCGCCCCGCCCGCCCGGTCGCGAGCGCGTGGTAGCCGGGGTCGATGTAGTCCGGCCCGACCTTGTGCGGGGACACGGCGAGCCCCCGCGCGGCGAGCGCGGCCATCAGCCCCGTGGCGACGGTGGTCTTGCCGCTGCCCGAGGAGGGCGCGGCGACGACCAGCCGGGGCACGGACGTCACCACTCGATGCCCCTCTGCCCCTTCTGCCCGACGTCCATCGGATGCTTGACCTTGGACATGTCGGTGACGAGATCGGCGAAGTCGACCAGCGGTCCGGGCGCGTTGCGGCCGGTGATCACGACGTGCTGGGTCCCGGGGCGGTCGCGCAGCACCGCCACGACCTCGGCGGTGTCGATCCACCCCCAGTGCAGCGGGTAGGCGAACTCGTCCAGCACGTACAGCCGGTACGTCTCGGCGGCCAGGTCCCGCTTGACCTGCTCCCAGCCCTCGCGGGCCTTGTCCTCGTTGTCCATCTGCGCGTCCCGCTGGACCCAGGACCAGCCCTCGCCCATCTTGTGCCAGGCGACGGTCCCGCCCTCCCCGGAGTCGCCGAGCACCCGCAGCGCCCGCTCCTCGCCGACCTTCCACTTCGCCGACTTGACGAACTGGAACACCCCGATCGGCCACCCCTGGTTCCAGGCCCGCAGCGCCAGCCCGAAGGCGGCGGTGGACTTGCCCTTGCCGACGCCCGTGTGCACCACGACCAGCGGCCGGTTGCGGCGCTGACGGGTCGTCAGCCCGTCGTCGGGGATGACACTCGGCTGTCCCTGCGGCATTACGCGGCCCTCCTGGTTCCCTGTACGTCCCGTACCAGCCCGGCGATGCTGTCCGCGCGCAGCTCGTCCAGCGTCACGGCGGTGCCGCCCAGCGCGTCCGCGAGCTGCCCGGCGAGCCCCAGCCGCACCGGCCCCGACTCGCAGTCCACCACCACCGAGGCGACCTGCCCGGCGGCGAACAGCCGCGCCGCCCGCCCGGCCAGCGCCACCGGCTCCGGGCCACCGGTGGCCCGCCCGTCGGTCACCACCACGACCAGCGCACGCCGCGCCGGGTCCCGCAGCCGCTCCACGCGCAGCACCTCGTGCGCCCTGAGCAGCCCGGCGGCCAGCGGCGTACGGCCGCCCGTGGGCAGCGACTCCAGCCGGGCCGCCGCCGCGTCGACCGACGAGGTCGGCGGCAGCGCGACATCGGCGGCCGACCCGCGGAAGGTCACCAGACCCACCTTGTCCCGCCGCTGGTAGGCGTCGAGCAGCAGCGACAGCACGGCACCCTTCACGGCGCCCATCCGCTGCCGCGCCGCCATCGACCCGGAGGCGTCCACCACGAACAGCACGAGGTTGCCCTCGCGCCCCTCCCGGGTCGCCTGCCGCAGGTCGTCCCGGCGGATCACCAGACCCGGACCCGACCGGCCCCGCGCCCGCTGGTGCGGTGCGGCGGCCTGCACGGTCGCGGCCAGGTGCAGCTTGGTCAGGGCGCCCCGGGGCCGCCGGGCGCCCGTGGTCCGCCCGTGCTCGGTGCGCGCCCGCGAGCGCCGCCCGGCGGCGCCCTCGCCCAGACCGGGCACGCTCAGCACCTTCGTGCGGAACGGCTCGGCCGCCCGTGCGGCGGACTGCTCGCCCGCGCCGGCCGGCTGCGGCTCGCCCCCCTCGCCGGCCTCGGGGCGCGCGGCGGTGTCACCGCCCTGCGGGCCCGCGTCGGGCGCCGGCTGCCCGCCGCCACCGCCGGGCCCGTCCGGGCCGGGATCCGGGTCGTCGTGGGGGTCGTCGTCCTCCCCGGAGAACTCCTCCAGCGTCTGGTCGAGCTTGTCCTCGTCCAGCCCCGGCGCGTCGAAGGGGTTGCGGCGACGCCGGTGCGGCAGCGCCAGCAGCGCCGCCTGCCGGACGTCCTCGGCGAGGACGTCCGTCCGGCCCGCCCACGCGGCCAGCGCCGTCGCGGTGCGCGCCATCACGATGTCGGCGCGCATGCCGTCCACCTCGAAGGCCGCGCAGGTCGCCGCGATCTGCCGCAGCGCCCCGTCGCCCAGCCGCACGGACGGCAGCAGCTCGCGGGCCGCCACGATCCGCGCCCGGACGGCGGCCTCCTCCTCCGCCCAGCGCGCCGCGAAACCGGCCGGGTCGTCGTCGTGGGCGAGGCGCCGCCGCACCACCTCCACCCGCTGGCCGGGTTCGCGCGAGGCGGCGACCTCCACGGTGAGCCCGAACCGGTCGAGCAGCTGCGGCCGCAGCTCGCCCTCCTCCGGGTTCATGGTGCCGACCAGCAGGAACCGCGCGGCGTGCCGCACGGAGACGCCCTCGCGCTCCACGTACGACGCGCCCATCGCGGCCGCGTCCAGCAGCAGGTCGACCAGGTGGTCGTGGAGGAGGTTGACCTCGTCGACGTAGAGGACGCCGCGGTGCGCGTCGGCGAGCAGTCCGGGCTCGAACGCCTTCACGCCCTCGGCGAGCGCCCGCTCGATGTCGAGCGCGCCGACCAGCCGGTCCTCGGAGGCGCCGACGGGCAGCTCGACCATCCGCGCGGGCCGCGTCGCCTCCGCGCCCGCCTCGTGCGGCCCGTCCGGGCAGCCGGGGTCGGGGGAGGCCGGGTCGCAGGAGAAGCGGCAGCCGGGGACGACGGCGACCGCCGGCAGCAGCGCGGACAGCGCCCGCACCGCCGTCGACTTGGCGGTGCCCTTCTCACCGCGCACCAGCACACCGCCGACCGCCGGGGAGACGGCGTTCAGCAGCAGCGCGAGCCGCAGGTCGTCCTGGCCGACCACGGCCGTGAACGGGAACGGGGTGGTCACTTGTCGTCGCCTTCCAGGTCGCCTTCCAGCTCCAGGTACGTGGCCCGCAGCCGCTCCAGGGTCTCCGCCTCCGGCTCGGCCCACAGACCGCGCTCGGCGGCCTCCAGCAGCCGTTCCGTGATCCCGCGCAGCGCCCACGGGTTGGACCGCTTCATGAAGTCCCGGTTCTCCGGGTCGAAGACGTACTCGGCGCTGAGCTTCTCGTACATCCAGTCGTCCACGACCCCGGCGGTGGCGTCGTAGCCGAAGAGGTAGTCCACGGTGGCCGCCATCTCGAAGGCGCCCTTGTAGCCGTGCCGGCGCATCGCCGCCATCCAGCGCGGGTTGACCACCCGGGCGCGGAAGACGCGGTGCGTCTCCTCGCCCAGGGTGCGGGTCCTCACCTGGTCGGGCGTCGCCGAGTCGCCCACGTACGCCTCGGGGCTGGCGCCCGTCAGGTGCCGCACCATGGCGACCATGCCGCCGTGGTACTGGAAGTAGTCGTCGGCGTCCACGAGGTCGTGCTCGCGGGTGTCGACGTTCTTCGCCGCCACCGCGATCCGCCGGAACGCCGTCTCCATGTCCCCGCGCGCCGCCCGCCCGTCGAGCCCGCGCCCGTAGGCGTAGCCGCCCCACACCGCGTACACCTCGGCGAGGTCGGCGTCGGAGCGCCAGTTGCGGGCGTCGATCAGCGGCAGCAGACCCGCGCCGTACGCGCCCGGCTTGGAGCCGAAGACGCGGGCGGTGGCGCGCCGCCGGTCACCGTGCTCGGCGGTGTCCTCGTCGGCGTGCGCCCGCACGTAGTTGGCGTCGGCGGGCTCGTCCAGCTCCGCCACCGCCCGTACCGCGTCGTCGATCAGCCCGACCACGTGCGGGAAGGCGTCCCGGAAGAAGCCGGAGATGCGGACCGTGACGTCGATGCGGGGCCGGCCCAGCTCGCTCAGCGGCACGATCTCGAACCCGGTCACCCGCCGGGAGGCGTCGTCCCACACCGGACGGCACCCCAGCAGCGCGAGGATCTCGGCGATGTCGTCGCCCTGGGTGCGCATCGCGGAGGTGCCCCACACCGTCAGGCCGACCGACTTCGGGTAGGCGCCGGTGTCGGTCAGGTACCGCTGGACCAGGGAGTCCGCGAGCGACTGGCCGACCTCCCAGCTCAGCCGGGACGGAATCGCCTTGGGGTCGACGGAGTAGAAGTTGCGGCCGGTCGGCAGGACGTTGACCAGCCCGCGGGTGGGGGAGCCGGACGGCCCGGCCGGGACGTACCCGCCGTCCAGCGCCCGCAGGATGTGCCCGATCTCGTCCGTGGTCCGGGCGAGCCGCGGCACGACCTCGGCGCAGGCGAACTCCAGCACGGCCACGGCGTCGGCCAGTTCGGTGCCCAGCACCTCCCGCACCAGGCCCGGGACGGCCGCGGGGTGCCACTCCCGGGCCTCCATGCCCTCCGCGAACCGCCGGCACACCTGCTCCAGCAGGTCGATCGCGTCGGCGCCCGTCCGGGACGGGCCCGGCACCAGGTCCGTCAGCTCCACCGGCACCTTCACCGGCGCGCCCGGCGCGGCCAGCAGCTCCTTCTCCACCAGCCCGAAGTGCGCGGCCAGCGCGGCCCGCAGGCCGGGCAGCGCGTTCGCCCGCCCGCCCCACACCTGTGCGGCGCGCAGCACCGCGAGGACGAGGTTGACGCGCGGCTCACCGACCGGGCCGCCGCCCAGGACGTGCAGGCCGTCGCGGATCTGCACGTCCTTGATCTCGCACAGGTAGCCGTCGATGTGCATGACGAACTCGTCGAACGCGTCGTCGTCCGGCTGGTCGTCCACGTGCAGGTCGTGGTGGAGCTCGGCCGCCTTCACCAGCGTCCAGATCTGCGCCCGCACGGCCGGCGCCTTCGCCGGGTCCAGGTCCGAGACGAGCGCGTACTCGTCCAGCAGCTGCTCCAGCTTGGCCAGGTCGCCGTAGGTGTCGGCGCGGGCCATCGGCGGCACCAGGTGGTCCACGACGGTGGCGTGGCCGCGGCGCTTGGCCTGGGTGCCCTCGCCGGGGTCGTTGACGATGAACGGGTAGACCAGCGGCAGGTCGCCGAGGACCGCGTCCGGCGCGCACCCGGCGCTCAGCCCGAGCCCCTTGCCCGGCAGCCACTCCATCGTGCCGTGCTTGCCCATGTGCACGACCGCGTCGGCGCCGAAGCCGTTCTCCAGCCACCGGTAGGCCGCCAGGTAGTGGTGGGACGGCGGCATGTCCGGGTCGTGGTAGATCGCGATCGGGTTCTCCCCGAAGCCGCGCGGCGGCTGGATCATGACCACGACGTTGCCGAACCGCAGGGCGGCCAGCACGATGTCGTCGCCGTCGACGTAGAGGGAGCCCGGCGGCTCGCCCCACGCCTCCCGCATGGCCTCCCGCAGCCCGGGGTCGAGCGTGTCGAACCAGGCCCGGTAGTCGGCGAGCGGCACCCGCGCGGGCGCCGCGGCCAGCTGGTCCTCCGTCAGCCACTCCACGTCGTGCCCGCCGGCCTCGATCAGCCGGTGGATCAGCTCGTCGCCGTGGCCGGGGTAGCCGTGCACGCCGTACCCGGCGTCCCGCAGCGCGTCCAGCACCCGCACCGCGGAGGCCGGGGTGTCGAGCCCCACCGCGTTGCCCACCCGGGAGTGCTTGGTCGGGTACGCGGTGAAGACCAGCGCGATCTTCTTGTCGGCGTTCGCCTTGTGCTTCAGCGCCGCGTGCCGCACCGCGATCCCGGCGACCCGCCCGGCCCGCTCGGGGTCGGCCACGTACACCGGGACGTCGTCCGGGCCCTGCTCCTTGAAGGAGAACGGCACGGTGATCAGCCGGCCGTCGAACTCGGGGATCGCGACCTGCATCGCCGCGTCCATGGGGGAGAGGGCGGCGTCCGACTCCTCCCACGCGGCCCGCGACGAGGTCAGGCACAGCCCCTGGAGGACGGGGACGTCCAGGTCGGCCAGCGCGCCGATGTCCCACGCCTCCTCGTCGCCGCCGGCCGACGCCTGCGAGGCGTGCGTGCCGCCGGCCGCGAGGACGGTGGCGACCAGGGCGTCGGCCCGGCCGAGGACCTCGTACAGACCGGCGTCCGCGCCGCGCAGCGAACCGCAGTACACCGGGAGGGCGTTGGCCCCCTTCGCCTCGATCGCGTCGCACAGGGTGTCGACGAAGGCGGTGTTGCCGCTGAGTTCGTGGGCCCGGTAGAAGAGCACGCCGACCGTGGGGCGCCCCTCCCGGACCGCGCGGTCGCCGTGGACGCCGTACTCCGGCATCCGCCGCGGCTCCTCGAAGCCCTCGCCGGTCAGCAGCACGGTGTCGGAGAGGAACCGGGCGAGCTGGGTGAGGTTGTCCGGCCCGCCCTCGACCAGGTAGCGCAGCGCCTCCGCCACCACCCCGGCCGGCACCGACGACTCGGCCATCAGTTCCGCGTCCGGCACCGACTCGCCGCCGAGCAGCACGGTCGGCAGGCCGGACGCCTTCAGCGCGGCGAGCCCGTCCTCCCAGGCCCGCTTGCCGCCGAGCAGCCGGACCACGACCAGGTCCGCGCCCTCGACCAGGCCGGGCAGCTCCTCCCGGACGTCGATCCGGGTCGGGTTGCCGATCCGGTACGAGGCACCGGACGCGGCCCGGGCCGCCAGCAGATCCGTGTCGGCGGTCGACAACAACAACACTGTGCTCATGCGGGTGCTCCCGGGGGGATGAAGGGCAGTCCTTGCGGCGCGCCGGACTCGATGAGCCGCCACAGCGCGTCCGTGTCCGCGTGCTGTTCGATCAGGTCGCCGAGCCGGTCGAGCTGCTCCTCGCGCAGCGCGGCGAACGAGGTGCCGGGCGCCGGCACGAAGCGGCGGCCCGCGGCGGCGGCCACCTCGCGCAGGAAGGCCCGCCGGAAGCCGTCCGACTCCAGCGAGCCGTGCCAGTGCGTGCCCCAGGTCTGCCCGACCCGGCAGCCGTCCAGGCCGCGTCCCGCGCCGTCGGTGAGGAACGCCTCGCCGCCGTGGACGTCGGCGACCCCGTGGTGGATCTCGTAGCCCTCTACGGGCTCGCCGAGGGCTTCCCCGGCGGGCCGGGCGAGGGTCTTCTCGCGGGCGAACCGCACCCGTACGGGCAGCAGCCCGAGCCCGTCGACGCGCCCGCGCCGGCTCTCGACCTCGTCCTCGATGTGCTCGCCGAGGATCTGGAAGCCACCGCAGATGCCGAGGACCGGGCGCCCCTGCGCGGCTCTGCGGAGCACGGCGTCCGCCAGTCCCCGCTCCCGCAGCCACTCCAGGGCCCGGACCGTCCCCCGGGTCCCCGGCAGCACGACGAGATCCGCGTCGGCCAGCTCCTCCGGCCGGTCCACGAACCGCACGACGACACCCGGCTCGGCGGCCAGGGCGTCCACGTCGGTGAAGTTGGACATCAGGGGAACCGCGCAGACCGCGACGCGCAGCACGTCCGCACCGACGGGCGGGGTGGCGCCCGACTCCCGGACCGCCCCGCGCAGGGAGACGGCCATCCCGTCCTCCTCGTCGATGCCGAGGCCGTGCCGGAAGGGCAGCACGCCGTACGTCCGCCGCCCGGTGAGCCCGTGCAGCATGCCGAGGCCGGGCTCCAGCAGCGAGACGTCCCCCCGGAACTTGTTGACCAGGAACCCGGCGACGAGCGCCTGGTCCTCGGGGGAGAGCAGGGCGACGGTCCCGAAGAAGGAGGCGAAGACGCCCCCGCGGTCGATGTCGCCGACCACGAGCACGGGCAGCCGCGCGTTGCGCGCGATCCCCATGTTCACGATGTCGGTCCGCCGCAGATTGATCTCGGCGGGAGAACCGGCCCCCTCACAGATCACCGCGTCATACGTGCCCCGCAGTTCGGCCAGGCACTCCAGCACGGTGCCCAGCAGCGCCTGCTGCCGCCCACCGTGGTAGCCGCGCGCGCTCAGCTCGCCCACCGGCTTGCCGAGCAGCACCACCTGGCTGCTTCGCTCCCCGCCCGGCTTGAGCAGCACGGGGTTCATCAGCGCGGTGGGCTCCACCCGGCACGCCTGCGCCTGCATGGCCTGCGCCCGCCCGATCTCGGCGCCCTCGCGGGTGACGAACGAGTTGAGCGACATGTTCTGCGCCTTGAAGGGCGCGACCCGCACCCCCTGGCGCACCAGCCACCGGCAGATCCCGGCGGTGACGACACTCTTGCCGGCGTCGGAGGTGGTGCCGGCGACGAGCAGCCCACGGCCGGTCACGCGTGCCTCCCCGACAGCCGCCCGCGCAGCAGCGCACCCGCCGCGCTCACCCCGAACGCCAGCCAGCCGACCCGCCGGGACAACCGGACGGCCCGCTCGATGTCGCCGACTTCCACCGCACGCCCCCCACCGTTCAGCACGGGCCGGTGCTCGATGCGGCCCGCATACGACAACGTCCCCCCGAGCCGTACCCCCAACGCCCCCGCGAACGACGCCTCCACCGGCCCGGCGTTGGGACTCGGATGCCGCGCGGCGTCACTCCGCCAGGCCCGTACGGCCCCCCGCGCGTCGCCGCCCGCCAGCACGGCGAGCGCGGCGGTCAGCCGGGCCCCCGGCCATCCGGCGACGTCGTCGAGGCGGGCCGAAGCCCACCCGTAGCGGCGGTACGCGGGCGACTTGTGCCCCACCATCGCGTCCAGCGTGTTCACGGCCCGGAACCCCAGCAGCCCCGGCACGCCCCCCACGGCTCCCCACACCAGGGCGCCCACCAGGGCGTCGGAGGTGTTCTCCGCGACGGACTCGACCACCGCGCGCGCGATCCCGTCCGCGTCCAGCGCCTGCGGATCCCGCCCGCACAGGTGCGGCAGCCGGGCCCGCGCCCCCGCGACGTCCCCGCTCTCCAGGGCCCGCCCGACGGCCCGGGCCTCCCGGGCGAGCGAGGTCCCGCCGACGACGGCCCAGGTGGCGACGCCGGTCAGCGCGACGGAGGCGGCGGGGGAGGACCGTACGGCCCGGTGGGCGGCGGCGCCCAGCGCGACGGCGCCACCGGCGCACACGGCGGCGTGCAGCGCCCCCCACCCGCGGTGGTCGCGCCACAGCCGGCGTTCCACGGCCGCGGCGGCCCGCCCGAACGCGGCGACCGGGTGCCCGCGGCGCGGATCGCCGAGGAGCAGGTCGCCGAGGAGTCCGGCGGCGGCGCCGTACGCGAAGACGCGGTCGGCACGCATGCGGCTCAGCCGGCCGAGCGGTCGGGCAGGGACCTGGTGCAGGACCTCACTGGGCAGCCGAGCATCGCGTTATGTCCTCACTCAGGGTGTCCACGCCCTGGTTCGACGAGACCGGCGGTGAGAGTTCCTGGCTCCCGGGGCGTTTCCTCCCCGGTCACAGTGGCGGGACCGCGCCGGATTCACACCGGGCTTCCTCTCCTGCCGCCGTACATGGCCCCGGAAGTCCACCATGGGGCCCGAACGGCCGTCAACTCGCCGTTGACCTGCGACGGGGCAGTGTGCTGAGGCCCACACCACACGGGCGACACCCGTCTCGTCCGCGTCGTGCGCCGCGCCCGCCGGCGCACGACGGCGCGCCCTGCCCGGTCCCCCCGCCGGGGGCCGCGTGTCAGGGCGCTCGCTCGCGCGGTCCGGCCGTCAGGCCACGATCAGGTAGATCCCGTACGCCACCGCCGCCGCGCAGCCCGCGAACGCGGCGCAGGCGCCGGTCACGGCCAGGGCGGCCGAGCCGCCCCGCTCCGCGGCGCGCTCGCGCCGCGACAGGCCGGCGATGCCGAGGGTGAACAGGCCCACCAGGGCCACCGTGGCCACGAGGCTGACCCCGAAGACGGAGCCGAGCGCCGCCCAGTCGATCTTCATGCTGCTGCTTCCTTCAGTAACCGGATGCTCAGTACCGGATGACCGGTAACCGGGTGCTCGGGCGAGCGGGGTGCTCAGACCGTGGCCTGGGAGGGCGCCGGCTCGGCGGTCGTCTTCTGCGCGGGCAGCGCGGCGGTGAGGTCGTCCGCCGGCGGGCCGGCCGGAGGCGGGGTCACCGCGGCCATCGCGGTCGTCACGACGCCGGCCGGCTCCTCGTCCGTGTCGTTGACGTTCGTGTGGTCCACGACCTCACGGCGCGAGAGCTTCCAGATCGCGGCGCTGGAGGCGACCAGGAAGACGGCCACCGCGGCGGTGCCCCAGGCGCCGAAGCCGGTCACCCACTCGGCGACCGCGCCGACCAGCGCGGCGGCCGGGAGAGTGAGGCCCCAGGCGACGAACATCCGGGTCGCCGTCGACCAGCGGACCACGCCGCCCTTGCGGCCCAGGCCCGCGCCCATCACCGCGCCGGAGACCGAGTGCGTGGTGGAGAGGGAGAAGCCGAGGTGGGAGGAGGCCAGGATGACCGTCGCGGCGCTGGTCTGGGCGGCGAAGCCCTGCTGCGGCCGGAGGTCGGTCAGGCCCTTGCCCATGGTGCGGATGATGCGCCAGCCGCCGAGGTAGGTGCCGAGCGCGATGGCGACGCCGGCGGAGAGGACGACCCACAGGGGCGGGTCGGAGTCCGGGGCGAGGGTGCCGCCGGCGACCAGGGCGAGGGTGATGACGCCCATGGTCTTCTGCGCGTCGTTGGTGCCGTGGGCCAGCGAGACCAGGCCCGCGGAGGCGATCTGGCCGGCGCGGTAGCCCTTGGCGGCCGCCTCGCCGTCGGCCTTCCGGCCGAGCCGGTACGTCAGCCGGGTTCCGATCATCGCCGCGACGCCCGCCACCAGCGGGGCGGCGACCGCCGGGATCAGCACCTTGGTGACCAGCACGTCGCCGTGGACCGCGCCGACGCCCGCCGAGGCGACGGTGGCGCCGACCAGGCCGCCCATCAGGGCGTGCGAGGAGGACGACGGCAGGCCGACCAGCCAGGTCAGCAGGTTCCACAGGATCGCGCCGACCAGCGCCGCGAAGATCACCTCGGGGCGGATGCCGCTCTCGTCCACCAGGCCCTTGGAGATCGTGTTCGCGACCTCCACGGACAGGAAGGCGCCGACCAGATTGAGGACGGCGGACATGGCCACCGCCACCTTGGGCCGGAGGGCACCGGTGGAGATGGTGGTCGCCATCGCGTTCGCGGTGTCGTGGAAACCGTTCGTGAAATCGAACGCGAGTGCGGTCACCACCACAATCGCGAGGATCAGCGAGATGCCTTCCATTTACCCAGGCAATCGTTCGAGGTCATTGGCCGGATGAACGTAGGTAACCTAAGTGAACGAAAGATGAACTGGGAAGGGCTTCCTGGTGTCCACGGACGAGGGGTGCCGTGACCCCGCGCATCGACGGCCCCCGCGCCGTCCGGACCGGGCCCGGACGTACCGGGCCAGGCGCCCCGCGCGGACCGCCCCGGCCGGGTCGCCGGCCCGTCGGTGAGACATCGGTCACCCGCAGGCCGCCGCCGTTGCCGCGCCCGCGCCGGGACACGGCGGCGGACCGGCTGGCAGGATCGCGGCATGACGGAAGAGCAGTGGGAACGGCGGGACGCGCGCGGTGCCCGGGGCGGCCCCGGCGACGCGCAGGGCGACGCGGAGCGGCGGGGGAGCGGCGTGCCGGACGAGGAGGCCCGGGCCTGGGAGGAACTCGTGGCCACGGCTCGCCGGTCCGTCTCCGACGGACTGGTCGTCGGCACGTCCGGCAACGTCTCCGTACGCGTCGGGGACACCGTCCTGGTCACCCCCTCGGGCGTCCCCTACGACCGGCTCGCCCCGGCCGACCTGACCGGCGTCGGCCTCGACGGGCGGCAGGTCCGCGGCACCCTCGTGCCGACCAGTGAACTGCCCATGCACCTCGCCGTCTACCGCACCACCGACGCCCGTGCCGTCGTCCACACCCACGCCGTGCACGCCACCGCCGTCTCCACGCTGGTGACGGAGCTGCCGGTGATCCACTACATGGCCGGCGCGCTCGGCGGACCCGTCCGGGTCGCCCCGTACGCGACCTACGGCACCGAGGAACTGGCCGAGAACATGCTGCGCGCCCTGGCCGGCCGCGCCGGCTGCCTGCTCCAGAACCACGGCACCGTCACCCACGGCAGCACCCTCGCCCAGGCCTACGACCGCACGGCCCAGCTGGAGTGGATGTGCCGCCTGTGGCTGACGGCGTCCTCCGTGCCCGGCCTGTCCCCGTCCCTGCTGACGGGGGAACAGCTGCGGGAGGCGGGGGAGCGGCTCCGGGGGTACGGGCAGCGGACGTGACGCTCGCCACGTCGCCTCACTCCGTTCCGCCCTTCCGCCCTTCCGCTGGCCGCCGGACGGCTCGGACAGGACACTGGTCTGGTGCGCACTGTCAAAGCGACGGCCGCCGCCGTCACCGCCGTGACGGTGGCCGGCGCCGCGGTGGTGGCCGCCGGCCGGTTCGCCAGTGACGCCGCGCTGAAGGCGCCGCCCGGCCGGCCCCTGCCCACGGAGCCCCGGCTCACCGTGCACGGCACGGCCGCCGGCCGCGTCACCCTCACCCGCTCCCTCGCCTCCCTGCGCCCCGGCAGCTACGGCCTGGCGGGCAACGGCACCCACGCGGTGGTCGGCCCCGTCCTGGACTCCGCCCCGCACCCCGCCGACTCGGTCGTACGCCGCCTGGAACGCGTCACCCACGGCACCCTGGAGCCCGGCGACAAGGTCTGGCTCACCCCCGGCCTGCACACCGGCGACCCCGGCGCCGCTCTCGGCCTGGCCCACACCGACGTCGACGTCCCCGGCGAACTCGGGCCCCTGCCCGCCTGGTTCGTGCCCGGCGCCCGGGAGACCTGGGTCATCACCGTGCACGGTCTGGGCACCACCCGGGAACACCCGATGAACGTCATGCGGTTCCTCAACGGCCTGCGCTTCCCGGTACTCGACCTCTCCTACCGCGGCGACCTCGGCGCCCCCCGCCCCCCGGACGGCCTGAACCACCTCGGCGAGGCCGAGTGGCGCGACCTGGACGCGGCGATCCGCCACGCCATCGGCCACGGCGCCGAACGCGTCGTCCTCCACGGCTGGTCCACCGGCGCCACCATGGCCCTGCGCGCCGCCACGCACTCGCCGGTACGGGACCGCATCCGCGGGCTCGTGCTCGACTCCCCGGTGCTCAGCTGGGAGGCGACCCTGCGCGCCCTCGCCGCCGCCCGCCGCACCCCGGGCCCGCTGCTGCCGCTCGCGGTCCGCGCCGCCCAGGGCCGCACCGGCCTGTACGGCGACCGCATCGACGAGGCCGCCCACCCGGAGCGGCTCACGGTCCCGACCCTGATCTTCCACGGCCCGGACGACCTGGTGGCCCCCTGGGCCCTGTCCCGCCGCCTCGCCGACCGCCGCCCCGACCTGGTCGCCCTGCACACCGTGCGGCAGGCCCCGCACCACGCCATGTGGAACGCCGACCCCGCCGGCTACGAGGAAGCCCTGCGCCGCTTCCTGACGCCGCTGATGTGACGTCGCTTACTGACGTCGCTTCCTGACCTCGCTTACTGATCTCGCTTCCTGACCTGACCTTGCTGCCTGACTCCGCTTTCTGACTCCGCTGATGGGACGTCGCGGCACGCCGCCCCGCCGCACGGTTCCGTTCAACGCCGTACCACTGTCCGGAGGCCGGCGGGTACCCCCGCCCAGGACCTGTCCCTTGGCCACTCCGGTCGCCCCACGTGACATTCCGTTTGGGTTTTCGGACCGTCAACCGGAAGACTGCACCCGTGACGTCCCGTATCCCGCGCGACTCCAGGCTCCGACTCGTCCGCCCGCGACCCCTGGCCGCCGCCCCCCGAGCGATGAACCAGCGGCGCTCGCGCCGCCCCGCCCCCCGCCCCCCGGAGGGCACACCGGCCCCCGCGGAGCTGGCCGGAATGGCGCGTCTCCGGCTGGCCGGCGCGGCCCGCGTGGCCCGCTGGGCCGACGCCGCCCTGCGCCCCGGCAAGGGCAGCGCGACCTCCGACGGCAAGGCCACACTCGCCGACGCGACCGCCGAACGAGCGGCCGCCGAGCTGGGCCTGACACCGGCGCAGATCCGTGCCGACTGGGACACCGCCCGCCTCGCCGGGCTCGTCGAGGTGCACGGCGGCAGCGCCCGCCCCGGCTGGCGGCTGCGCGCCTGGCACCGCGACGACACCGCCGTGCTGCGCGGCTGGGTGGCCCTCTTCGACGCCTGGTCGCTGGCCCACCCGGAACCCGCCGAGCACGAGCCCGCCGCCGTCGCCGAGGTCGTCTCGGCGATGCCGCAGGTGCTGTCCTTCCTCCAGCTGTCGGCCGGCCCGGTCCCCGTCGAGCAACTCCTCGACCTGCTCCAGCAGCGCGTCAGGGAACTGCGCACGCAACGCTGCGAGGTCCCCTACGGCCCCCAGCGCGAACCCGCGAGCCCCCCGGCCCCCGGCACCGCGCCGCCCGCCGACGCCGAGCCCGGGGACACCGAACTGGCCCCGCTGCTGGACTGGGCCCTGGACGCCCTCGCCTCCGTCGGCGCCCTCACCTGCGGCGCCGGACAGGCCACCCTGACCCCGCTGGGCAGCTGGGCGGTCTGGGTCAAGCTGGAGCAGATCTGCGTCGCCGCGCAGAGCCCCGCCGGCAACATCGAGGCCGCCGCCGAGGACATGCTGCGCGGCTGCGCCCAGCTGCGGCCCAACGCCGCCCGCGCCGAGTACCGCGCCTGGCTGGCGGCCCGCCCCGTCGGCAGCGCCGTCACCGAACTGCTGGACGCCGCCCGCGGCGAGGACGCCCTGCTGCGCGGCCTGGCCTTCGAGGCGCTGCGGGTCGTCGGCGCCCCCGCCGAGCCCGAGGTCCGCGCGGTGCTGGACGAGCCGACCCTGCGGCCGTACGCCCTGCTGTGGCTCGCCGAGCACGACGGCGCCGACCCCGAGGACGCCCACGAGGTGCTCACCCGGGAGGAGGCCACCTGGCTGTGGGTCGACACGGCCGCCGCCGTCGCCGACCACGGCGAGGCCCCGCTGCTCGTGCGGCACCTGGAGTCCGCCGTGCAGCCGACCGTGCCGGCCCTGCTGGACGAGGTGCGGGCCGTGGGGCATCCGCGCACGGTGCAGGTCCTGGTCGCGCTGGCCGCGGCGCACCCCGACCCCGCCCTGGCCAAGGCCGTGCGCCGCGCGGCCTTCCAGGTGCACACCGGGGGCAGCTGAGGCGCCCGGCCGCCGGGGCGCGGGTCAGTCGCCGGTCCGGGGCGCGTAGGTGCCGAAGCTCCAGACGTTGCCCTCGGCGTCCCGGGCCAGGTAGTCGCGCGAGCCGTAGTCCTGGTCCGTCGGGGGCATCAGGATCTCCACGCCGTGGTCGACGGCGTTCTGGTGGTGTGCGTCGACGTCGTCCACGGCGACGTACACCCCGGCCGGTCCCGCGTCCCGCATCAGCGTGTCGTAGAGTCCGCCGCGGCCCTTGGAGCCGATCATCACCGCGCCGTTGCCCTGGACCAGCTCGGCGTGCGTCACCGTGCCGCCCGCGCCCTCGTACACGGCCAGCTCCGTGAAGCCCAGGCCCTCCGTGAGCTGCTTGATCGCCGCCTTGGCGTCCGCGTACAGCAGCGTCGGGAAGACGCTCGGACCGCCACCGCTCGTACCCGCCATGCCGATCACTCCCTTGTGCGCAGGACCCGCGAACCGGTCGGACCGGGTGCCGGTCACACGGCCGGACCCCGCCGGGCCCGCCCGGTGCACTCATCGTGACACCCCCCACCGACAACGCCACCCCGCCCCCACCCCTCCCCGTCCCCGGCCCGGACGCCCGTCCCCTGTTTCCCTCCCGCGTCCGAACGGGCGACGTGCCCCCCGCCGGCCCCCCGCCTGCCGGTGCGGCGCGCCTCCCCTGGCTACGCTCTGCGCCTGTCCGTGCGCACGGTCGTCGAAGGGAGCCCGGTGGTCGCTCTGCCGGCCGAGCCGATGCCGGCCGATCCCCTCCCGCCGGACCCCGAGGCCACCGTCCCCCCAGCCCCGCCCCGCGCGCCCCGCCGTCTGCTGACGGCCGTCGCCGCACTCGTCCTCACCGCCCCGCTCCTCGCCGCCGCCCACCAGGCCCGCACGGCCCCCTACGGGGACCGCCTCACCGTGCACGCGCGCGTACCGCACGCCGAGCCGCACCTGCGCGTCCGGCGGGCCGCCGTCGAGGCGTACGACCGTGCCACCGGCCTGGTCCGCTGGCGCTACGCCCGGGAGGGCCGCCGTCCCCTGACCGTGCTTCCCGCGCGCGGGGAGGCGATCGCGCTCTGGGACGACGGGCTGGTCACCGACACCGACGGCACCTCCGTCCGCTGGCACCGCGCCCTGCCCGCGGCCGCCGACTGGCTCCCGGCGCACGGCGGCACCGGCGTCCTGCGCCCCCTGGGCGGCGGCATCCTCGCCGTCGTCACCCCGCGCCGCATCGCCGCGTACCGCACCGCCGACGGCGACCTGCGCTGGGTGCTGCCGGCCCGCAAGGGGTGCGTGTTCCGGCCCGAGCGCGCGCTGCGGCACGGCCGCGCCCTGCTCGTCGCCCAGCCCTGCCCGCGCGCCGCCTGGACGGGCCGGCTCGTCGCCGTCGACGACCTGGGCCGGATCACCCCGCACCGCACCCCGCTCGGCAACGGCGTCCGCGGCCGGCGGCCCGCCGAGCCCGCCCCGCACCCGCTCCCCGCCGCCCCGCCCCCGCCCCCGGGGCGGCCGGACCCGCGAAAACCGGTTGCACCGCCCCGTTAGACTGGCCCCATGGCCATTCTCCTCGCGCATTAGACGGCGGGAACGTCCTCAGCCGCCTGTCCCGCCACCCACCCGCCCTGGAGTCTGTCCGTGATCTCCGCCTCCGGTATCGAGCTGCGCGCCGGTGCCCGCGTCCTCATCGAGTCCGCCACCTTCCGCGTCGCCAAGGGCGACCGCATCGGCCTGGTCGGCCGCAACGGCGCCGGCAAGACCACCCTCACCAAGTGCCTCGCGGGCGAGGGCATCCCCGCCGCCGGCACCATCACCCGCTCCGGCGAGGTCGGCTACCTCCCGCAGGACCCGCGCACCGGCGACCTCGACGTCCTCGCCCGCGACCGCGTGCTGTCCGCGCGCGGCCTGGACGTCCTGATCCGCAAGATGCGCGAGAACGAGGAGCGCATCGCCAACGGCAAGGGCGCCACCCGCGAGAAGGCGCTCAAGCAGTACGAGCGCCAGGAGACGGAGTTCCTCACCAAGGGCGGGTACGCCGCCGAGGCCGAGGCGGCCACCATCGCCGCCGCGCTCAACCTGCCCGACCGGGTGCTCGGCCAGCCCCTGCACACCCTCTCCGGCGGTCAGCGCCGCCGTATCGAGCTGGCCCGCATCCTGTTCTCCGACGCGGACACCCTGCTGCTCGACGAGCCCACCAACCACCTCGACGCCGACTCGGTCGTCTGGCTGCGCGACTACCTCAAGACCTACCGCGGCGGCTTCATCGTGATCTCCCACGACGTCGACCTGGTCGAGACGGTCGTCAACAAGGTGTTCTACCTGGACGCCAACCGCGCCCAGATCGACGTCTACAACATGGGCTGGAAGCTCTACCAGCAGCAGCGCGAGGCGGACGAGAAGCGCCGCAGACGGGAGCGGCAGAACGCGGAGAAGAAGGCCGCCGCGCTGAACGCGCAGGCCGACAAGATGCGTGCCAAGGCGACCAAGACGGTCGCGGCGCAGAACATGGCCCGCCGCGCCGAGAAGCTGCTGTCCGGCCTGGAGGACGTCCGCCAGTCCGACAAGGTCGCCAAGCTGCGCTTCCCCGAGCCCGCGCCCTGCGGCAAGACCCCGCTGACCGCCGAGGGGCTGTCCAAGTCGTACGGCTCGCTGGAGATCTTCACCGACGTCGACCTGGCCATCGACAAGGGCTCCCGCGTGGTCATCCTCGGCCTCAACGGCGCCGGCAAGACCACGCTGCTGCGGCTGCTGGCCGGGGTGGAGCAGCCCGACACCGGCCAGGTCACCCCCGGCCACGGCCTCAAGCTGGGCTACTACGCGCAGGAGCACGAGACCCTCGACCCGGACCGCACGGTCCTGGAGAACATGCGCTCCGCCGCACCCGACATGGACCTGGTCGAGGTGCGCAAGGTGCTCGGCTCGTTCCTGTTCTCCGGCGACGACGTCGACAAGCCGGCCGGTGTCCTCTCCGGCGGTGAGAAGACCCGGCTCGCGCTGGCCACCCTGGTGGTGTCCTCGGCGAACGTGCTGCTGCTCGACGAGCCGACCAACAACCTCGACCCGGCCAGCCGCGAGGAGATCCTCGGCGCGCTGCGCACCTACAAGGGCGCGGTCGTGCTGGTCACCCACGACGAGGGCGCGGTCGAGGCGCTCCAGCCGGAGCGGATCATCCTGCTCCCGGACGGTGTCGAGGACCTGTGGGGCGCGGACTACCTGGACCTGGTCACCCTCGCCTGACCGCGCTGCCGCCCGGCTCGCCCGCCCCGGACCGATTGACTGATCAATCGGTCAGTGCGGTGTGATCGAAAGGGTGATCCACTGGGTATGGATCATTCGGCCCAGCCGTGATCCATCATCTGTGTGAGATCTCCTCGTACCCGGGTGTGTCGTACACCGATTTCCGGGCGAATCCCTTTGTCGACAAGAGGTTCGCCCGTCCGGGTCTCTGACCTGCCGCTTCGCGGAACACCCCGTTCGGCCGTATGCACACCGCACGACGGAATCACGGATTCCGCTTGTGGGGACGTGCTCCTGTCGTCACAACGCTGTCGCACGGACCTTGCCGAATGGGTGGCCATGAAGGCCCGGAGGGGTGATCATGAGGGGACCAGAGCGCACTTCCCATGAGGAGGCACGGGTGGCCGAGACTCTGAAGAAGGGCAGCCGGGTGACCGGCGCCGCGCGCGACAAGCTCGCGGCAGACCTGAAGAAGAAGTACGACGCCGGTGCGAGCATCCGGGCGTTGGCCGAGGAGACCGGCCGCTCGTATGGCTTCGTGCACCGCATGCTCAGCGAGTCGGGCGTCACGCTCCGTGGGCGTGGCGGGGCGACGCGGGGCAAGAAGGCCGCTTCGGCCTGACCCCCGGGTACGCCCTTCGGCTTCGGTGGTGGCCACCCGGTCGGTCCGGTGATCGGCTGGGTGGTTACTGTGCAGTCACTTGAGAGTGCCTCGGTACGGCACTCACGATGACCGCATCCATCGGAGACGCCCATGGCTTCGCTCGACCCGGTACTCGACAAGGACGGCGTACGGCTCACCGTCGACGACGCGCTCGCCACGGTGACGCTGACCCGTCCCGCCAAGCGCAACGCGCAGAGCCCCGCTCTGTGGCGGGCGCTGACCGAGGCGGGCCGGCTGCTGCCGGGCTCCGTCCGGGTGGTCGTGCTGCGCGCCGAGGGCAAGTCCTTCTCGGCGGGCCTCGACCGGCAGGCCTTCACCCCCGAGGGCTTCGACGGCGAGCCGTCCTTCGTCGACCTCGCGCGCGGCAGCGACGCGGAGCTGGACGCGACCATCGCCGAGTACCAGGAGGCGTTCACCTGGTGGCGGCGCAGCGACATCGTCTCCGTCGCCGCCGTGCAGGGGCACGCCATCGGCGCGGGATTCCAGCTCGCCCTCGCCTGTGACCTGCGCGTCGTCGCCGACGACGTGCAGTTCGCCATGCGCGAGACCGGCCTGGGCCTGGTCCCGGACCTGACCGGTACCCATCCGCTGGTCGGACTCGTCGGCTACGCCCGCGCGCTGGAGATCTGCGTCACCGGGCGCTTCGTCCAGGCGGACGAGGCCGTGCGCAGCGGCCTGGCCAACGTCGCGGTGCCGGCGGCCGAACTCGACGGCGCGGTCCGCGACCTGACGGCGGCGCTGCTCGCCGCGCCGCGCGACGCGGTGATCGAGACCAAGGCACTGCTGCGCGGCGCGGGGCAGCGCGCCTACGACGACCAGCGCGTCGCCGAACGCGCCGCCCAGGCGCGCAGGCTGCGGGACCTCGCGGGCCTGGGGGAGTGACGCCGTCACCCCACCCCGGTGATCAGGACCGCGACCGTCGGATGATCCGGCACGGCGATGCCCACCCGCGCGCGGACCGCCCGGGCCACCTCCACGGCCCGGTGGTCCGGGTCGACGGCGCACTCCAGCCGCACGTGCCGGCGCGGCGGCGCGGCGTCGGCCCGGCCCGCCGCGATGTGCACCGCCCGGCCCAGGGCTTCGGTCAGGTACGTCACCCCCGGCACCGCGAGGGCCGCGGCGGCCACCGCCGGCGCCTCGCCGTCCGCGGGCGGCCGCGCCCGCGGCGGC
>NZ_JBHMCY010000071.1:0-42236 GCF_042430725.1 Streptomyces cinereospinus
TCGCGCCGCACGCCGGGGACATCGCCGACGCCGCCACGAGCAAGGCGGCGCCTCCGCCGCGCCGCGCGCGGGGCGGGGACGCGACGCCGCCTCCGCCGCCGGGTGCGCCGGGTGCACCGGGCGCGCGCCCGGGGGGTACGCCTCCGCCGCCGGGTGCTCCGGGCGCTCCGGGAGCCCCCGGTGCTCCGGGTGTGCCCGCCGCTCCGGGTGCGCCGGGTGCGGCAGCGGGCGCGTACGTGCCCACGCAGCTGATGGCGTCCCTCGGTCCCGACGGCCCGGACGGGCCCGCCGCCCCGGCCGGTCCGGGCGCGCCGCAGGCGCCGGGGGCCCCGACTCCGCCCGGTCCCCCGACTCCGCCCGGTCCCCCGACTCCGCCCGGTCCCGTGGCCCCGCCCGGTCCCGTGGCCCCGCCGGGAACCCCGGGTGCGCCGGGCGGTACGCCTCCCGGCGGTGTCCACCACGCCGCCACGATGCTGGCCGGCCCCGGAGCGGCGGGCCTCGGTGCCGGTGCCCACCAGCCGCCGGGCGCCCCGCAGCCTCCGGGTGCTCCCCAGCCGCCGGGCGCCCCGCAGCCTCCGCGGGCCCCGGGCATGCCGGGCGCGCCTCAGCCGCCCGGCGTTCCCGGCGCTCCGGGTGCGCCTCGGCCGCCTGGTGCCCCTGGTGCCCCCGGCGCTCCGGGTGCGCAGGGTTCCGCAGGGGGCGCGCATGGTGCCGTACACCATGCCGAGACGATGCTGGCCGCGCCCCCCGTGGGCGGTCCGGGCGCGCCGCCGCCCCCGCAGGTTCCGGGTGTCCCCGGCACGCCGCCGGGCGCCGCGCACCCGATGCCCCCGGCGCCGGGCGCGATGCCGCCCCCCGCTCCCGTCCCCGGCCGGCCCCCGGCGTACGGCTATCCGCAGCAGGGGCGGCCGACCGTGGGCCCGGGCTATCAGGCCGTGCTGCGCTACCGCGCGCAGGACGGGTCGGAGCAGCAGCTGATCCGGCGTTCGGCGCCGGGCACGCCGCATCCGGAGTGGCAGATCTTCCATGAGCTGCGGGCGATGAACGTGCCGCCGGACCAGGTGCTGGAGCTGCACACCGAGTTGGAGTCGTGCGAGCTTCCGGGCGCGTACTGCGCGCGGATGATCCGCGAGCAGTGGCCGCAGGCGCGGATCACCAGCATCGCGCCGTACGGCACGGACCACGCCGGCCGCCGGCAGGGGATGCAGCAACTGCTCGCGCACCAGGGCGAACTGCACCAGGTGGCCGACGGTCCCGCGCGCCCCGCGCCGGTGCGTGCGCCGTTGCCGCCGGTCGCGCCGGTGCCGCCGGTTCCGCCGGAGGGCGTGGCGCAGGAGCTGGCGGGGGCGTTCGGGCCGGGCGTGTTCCGGTTCGAGCAGGCGGCGGTGTCCCGGCAGGGTGTGCCGCCGGTGGTGGCGCAGACGCTGGTGGTGGCCGGACTGCCGCTGGACATGGGGCCGTTCTTCTGGGCGCAGGCCCAGCCGGGGCGGCCGGTGCCGACGCTCGCCGAGCTGGCGCAGGAGCGGGGGGTGCGGCCGGCGCCGGACGCGGGCTCGTACCTGGTGATGGGCAGCGACTTCGGCAAGGCGGTCTGTGTGCAGTACGGCACGGCGCACATCGTGGCCGTGCCGGTGGAGGCCGGGCCGGGCGGTGCGCCGGTGCCGCCGCAGTTCGTGAACACCGGGCTGCCGGAGTTCGTGCGCTGCCTGGCGCTGCTCGGCCGGATGTGGCGCCTGCGGTTCGGGCTGAACCAGGAGCAGGCCGGCCGCTGGACCGTCGACTTCCAGGCCCAGTTGGCCTCCCTGGACCCGGCGGCGCTGGGCTCGCCGGAGAGCTGGTGGTCGGTGCTGCTGGAGCAGATGTGGGACGGACTGCTGTGACGGGGACGCCGGACTGACGTCCCCCGCGGACGCGGACACGCACGTGAGGACAGGGCCGGGCCCGGTCGTACGACCGGGCCCGGCCCTGTCGTTCGTCGGACGGCGTGTGCGGGGGTGCCGCGGGGGGAACCCCGGCTGCGGAGTGTCGGATTATGACCCTTTCTGTCTGATAGATCAAGATATGCGCTACATCACCGTCGCTTGAGGGGTTCCGGCATGAGCAGCGCATCCGTGTCGCCACATGGCTTCGTGACAGTCCGGGGGCGCGGCTACCGCCCCGAACAGGTCGATGCGTACGCCGACGCGTTGTCCGGGCATCGTGACGCCGCCTGGGAACGCGCCGCCCGTCTCACCGTCCTCGCCAGGGAGATGGAGGAGGAGGCCGAGCGGCTGCGGGAGGCGGTGGCCGAGCTGCCGCAGCAGACGTACGAGGCCCTGGGCGAGGGCGCGCGGCGCCTCTTCGAGCTGGCGCGGGACGAGGCCGCGGCCGTGGGGGAGCGCGCACGGCGCGAGGCGCGCGAGTGGCGTGCCCAGGCGGAGGCGTACGCCGATGACGTGCGCCGGGCGGCGCAGGAGGAGGCGGACGCGCTCCTGGCGGAAACCGAGGAACGCACCCGGCACCGGCTGCTCGCGGCGCGCGCCGAGGCCGACGAGATCCGGATCACCGCCCGGCATGAGGTGAAGGAGGGCCGCACGGAGGCGCTTGCCGCGTTGCGCGAGGTCCGGCAGCGCACCGCCGGGATGCTCGCCGAGCAGGAGAAGGAGCACGCCGAGCGCTGGGCCGAGGCGGACCGCGAGGCCGTGGAGAGCGCCGCGGCCCTGGACGCGCGGCTCACCGAGCGGATGGCCCGCGCGGAGGCCGCCCTGGCCGAGGCGCAGCGGGAACTGGCCGACGCCGAGCAGACCGTCCGGCGACGGCAGGAGAAGGCGCGGGCGCTGGCCGCCGAGGTGCTCGCCCAGGCGCGGTCCCGCGAGGAGCACATCGCCCGCGCGACGGAGCAGGTGCTGCGGGAGCACGACGAGCGCCGGGACGACGTACAGGCGCAGATGGACTACGTGCGCAACAGCCTCGCGGCCCTGACCGGAGGGCGCGCACCGGCGGAGTGAGCGGCGCCGCGCACCCCCTTCAGCGCCTCCTCCGTACCGCCCCTGGCAGGATCCACCCCGCCACCGCCTCGTACCGGCGCCGCTGCTCCTCCGCCCTGCGGCGGCCGGCACGCCACCGTGCCCAGCCGTCCGGAGGCGAAGCCCAGGGGGACGGAGACCAGGCCCGTGGCGGGTGCGGGGGGAAGGAGGTGGAGCCGGCCTCGGGGAAGGCGGAGACGGGCGGTCCGGAAGACTACTTCGGCGTCCGGCGTCAGGACCGGGACGGGTCGTGGGACATCGCGGGTCCCTCGCGTGGCTCGGGCCCGTGGCGGCGGACCGCAGGGAGGTGGGGGGGCGAGCCACGCTCGCTGCTCGGCGGGCCGGGCAACGCGGCGTTTCCTCACCCGGCCGAGTGGTCGGTGTGCGCTTGCTCCGGGAACTCGCCGGTGGTCCGCGCCGTCACCGGCGTCGATCCGTCCGAGGGCCGGGCGGTCTCGCGGCGGCGGGTCACGCCTCGTCGATGACCGGGAAGCGGCGCGGCGCCAGCGCCAGCAGCACCACGAAGGCGAGGGCGGCCGCGCACGCCGCGCCCAGGTACACGGCGTGGACCGCGTCCGCGACGGCCCGCCGGGTCGCCTCGGACACCGCCCCCGTGTCCAGGCCGTGCGCGACGGCGTCCAGGTCCGCGCTGCCGAGCCGGCCGGCGAGGACGCCGTTGGCGACGGCGCCGAAGACCGACGCGCCGACGGTCTGGCCGGTCTGCCGGCAGAAGAGCACCGAGGCCGTGGCCGTGCCGCGCTCCGACCAGCCCACCGTGGACTGCACGCCGACGATGAGGGGGAGCTGGAAGAGGCCGAGCGCGGCCCCCAGGAGGAGCATCACGAGCGCCGGCTGCCAGGCGCGGCCCGGGTACGGCAGGAGCGGGAAGGCGAGCAGGACCAGGGTGGCCGCGCCGATGCCGAGCGCCGCCGTGTCGCGGAAGCCGATCCGGCGGTAGACGTGCTGGCTGAGGGCCGCCGAGACCGGCCAGCTCAGCGTCCACACGGAGAGCACGAACCCGGCCGCGACCGGGCCGAGGCCGAGCACCGACTGGGCGTACGTCGGCAGGAAGACCGCCGGGGCGACCATCAGCAGGCCCAGCGCGCCCAGCGCCAGGTTGACCGCGGCGATCGTACGGCGGCGCCAGACCCAGCCCGGGATGATCGGCTCGGCCGCCCGGCGTTCGATCACCACGAGCAGCGCGACCAGCGCGAGTCCCGTGCCCAGCAGGGCGATCGACGGCGCCGACGGCCACGGCCAGGCCACCCCGCCCTGCACCAGCGCGGTCAGCAGCACCCCGCCGCAGACGAACACGGTGAGCGCGCCCGACCAGTCCACCCGCGCGCGGGCGGCTCTCGGGCGGCGCGGCTCGTGCAGGTGACGGACGATCAGCCACAGGGCGACGCCGCCGATCGGCAGGTTGAGCAGGAAGATCCACCGCCAGTCGGCGTACGCCGCGAGGACCCCGCCGACCGCCGGGCCGGCGACCGCCGACACCGCCCACACCGTGGACAGCCGGGCCTGGATCCTCGGACGCTCCTCCAGCGGGTACAGGTCGGCGGCGAGCGTCTGCACCGTGCCCTGGAGGGCGCCGCCGCCCAGCCCCTGGACGATGCGGAAGACGATCAGCGCCCACATGTTCCAGGCGAGCGCGCACAGCAGCGAGCCGAGCAGGAAGACGGACGCGCCCGTGACCAGGACCGGTTTGCGGCCGAAGGTGTCGGAGAGCTTGCCGTAGACGGGCAGGGTGACGGTGACGGCCAGCAGGTAGCCGGAGAAGAGCCAGGAGAAGACGGAGAAGCCGCCCAGGTCGCCGACGATCTGCGGTACGGCGGTGGAGACGACGGTGGAGTCGAGCGCGGCCAGCGCCATGGAGAGCATGAGGGCCGCCGCGACGGCTCCCCGCCTGCCGCTCGCGGCGCGCCGCCCGGTGTCGCGCACCGCGGGTCCGGTGCCGCCCACACAGATTCCTTCCCCTTGCACCTATCTGCCGTCCGACAGCTTCCCACTCGACCCCGGTACGGGGGAGGGCGCAGCCCGAGTGGGCCGGGAGGGGGACCGGACCCTGAGGCGGACTCCTCCGCAGGGGGGACCGCCCCTAGGGGGACCTCCGTACCGCGCCTCGGGGAGGGTTCGTCCGGGCGGAGGACGAAGGGCGCCCGGGCCGTCCCTAATCTGGCTTTACGCCGCTGGGGGCGCCGCCGGGAGGGCAGTCGAGGGCGGTGGGCCGCACCTTGGGGGGTGGGGTTTTCCTCAGGGCAAGAGGGGGCTGTGCACCATCGAGCGGCGGCCCCTCCTGCCGCGAGACTCATCGGCGTACCACTTCGCACGACACCGCGACACCGCACGACACCGCGACACCGCACGACACCGCGACACCGCGACACCGCACGACACCGCACGACACCGCGCGACTGCGCGCGAGCCCGCGCCGGCCGGTACGGGTTCGTGAGGGGCCGTGCTGTCCCATTGCTGACCGACATAGGAGACATACCGTGACATCGGCTGTGACCATTCCCAGGCACGGGGGCACTGGAGAGCGAACGGCCGTTGCCGCGCGGGCGCGGCAGGTCGTCAAGGCGTACGGGTCCGGGGAGACCCGCGTCGTGGCCCTCGACCACGTCGACGTGGACGTCGCCCGCGGCCAGTTCACCGCGATCATGGGCCCGTCGGGGTCCGGCAAGTCCACCCTGATGCACTGCCTGGCCGGGCTCGACACCGTCACCAGCGGTCAGATTTACCTGGACGAGACCGAGATCACCGGTCTGAAGGACAAGAAGCTGACGCGACTGCGCCGGGACCGGATCGGGTTCATCTTCCAGGCCTTCAACCTGCTGCCGACGCTGAACGCGATCGAGAACATCACGCTGCCCATGGACATCGCCGGCCGCAAGCCCGACAAGGCCTGGCTGGACCGGGTGGTGGACACGGTCGGGCTCGCCGGGCGGCTCAGGCACCGGCCGGCGCAGCTCTCCGGCGGCCAGCAGCAGCGGGTCGCCGTGGCACGGGCGCTGGCCGCCCGGCCCGAGATCATCTTCGGTGACGAGCCGACCGGAAACCTCGACTCGCGCGCGGGCGCCGAGGTGCTGGGCTTCCTGCGCCGGTCCGTGGACGAGCTGGGGCAGACCATCGTGATGGTCACGCACGACCCGGTGGCCGCGTCCTACGCGGACCGGGTGCTGTACCTCGCCGACGGCCGGATCGTCGACGAGATGCACCGGCCGACCGCCGACGCCGTCCTCGACCGCATGAAGGACTTCGACGCCCGGGGGCGCACGTCATGACCGTGCTGAGAACCTCGCTGCGCAACTTCCTCGCGCACAAGGGGCGGATGGCCCTGTCGGCCGTCGCCGTGCTGCTGTCGGTGGCCTTCGTGTGCGGCACGCTCGTGTTCACCGACACGATGACCACCACCTTCGACAAGCTGTTCGCGGCCACCGCCTCGGACGTCACGGTCAGCACCAGGGGCTCGTCGGACAGCGGCGAGACCACGGCGGACAACGGCAGGCCGCCGGTCCTGCCCGCCTCCGTCGTCGACGAGGTCGGCAGGACGGACGGCGTGAAGTCGGCGGAGGGGACGGTCGTCTCGACGTCGGTGACCGTGATCGACGCCGACAAGGACAGCCTCTCGCCGACCAACGGCGGCCCCACCCTCGTCGGCAGCTGGACCGCCAACGAGGCCCGCACCATGGAGATCACCTCCGGTGCCGCGCCCCGGAGCGCCGACCAGGTGATGGTCGACGCGGACACCGCCGACAAGCACGGCCTGGCGCTGGGCGACGAGATCGGCGTCATCACCGCCTTCGGCACCCACCGGGCGAAGGTCTGCGGCATCGCCGACTTCACCGTCACCAATCCCGGCGCGGCGATCTTCTACCTCGACACGGAGACCGCCCAGCGGACGCTGGTCGGCGAGACCGGGGTCTACACCCACGTCAACGTCACCGCCGCGCCCGGCGTCAGCGACGCCCGGCTGAAGCAGAACGTCTCCGCCGCGCTCGACGGCGGCTACAAGGTGCAGACGGCCAAGGAGGTCGCGGACGCCAACGCCGCGGACGTCCAGGAGTTCATGGGCGTCATCAAGTACGCGATGCTCGGCTTCGCCGGGATCGCCTTCCTCGTCGGCGTCTTCCTGATCATCAACACCTTCTCCATGCTGGTCGCCCAGCGCACCCGGGAGATCGGCCTGATGCGGGCCATCGGATCGAGCCGCGGGCAGGTCAACCGCTCGGTGCTGATCGAGGCGCTGCTGCTCGGCGTCGTCGGCTCCGTGCTGGGCGTCGGCGCCGGCGTGGGGCTCGCGGTGGGCCTGATGAAGCTCATGGGCGCCATGGGCATGAACCTCTCGACGGACGACCTCACCGTCGTCTGGACCACCCCGGTCACCGGCCTGGTCCTGGGCGTCGTGGTCACCGTGCTCGCCGCCTACCTCCCGGCCCGCCGGGCCGGCAAGGTCTCGCCGATGGCCGCGCTGCGCGAGGCGGGTGCCCCGGCCGACGCCAGGGCGGGCGCCGTACGGGCCGTGGCGGGGCTGCTGCTGACCGGCGCGGGCGGGGCCGGGCTGTACCTCGCCGCGGCCGCCGACACGGCCGGGAACGGCGCCCTGTGGCTGGGCGCGGGCGTGGTGCTGTCGCTGATCGGCTTCGTCGTCGTCGGTCCGCTGCTGGCGGGCGCGGTGGTCCGGGTGCTCGGCGCCGTCGTGCTGCGCGTGTTCGGCCCCGTCGGCCGGATGGCCGAGCGCAACGCGCTGCGCAACCCGCGCCGCACGGGCGCCACCGGCGCCGCGCTGATGATCGGGCTGGCACTGGTGGCCTGCCTGTCGGTGGTCGGCTCCTCGATGGTCGCCTCGGCGACGGAAGAGCTCGACAAGAGCGTCGGCACGGACTTCATCGTGCAGTCCGACAGCGGGCAGCTGATCACGCCGCAGGCGGTCGAGGCCGTGCGGGCGGCCGACGGCGTGGACCGCGTCACCGAGTACAAGGGGACCGAGGCCGACTTCCGGACACCCGACGGCGCCGTGTCCGAGGACACCGCCATCACGGCCGCCGACCCGACGTACGCGCAGGACCTGCGGGTGGAGACGGTCGCGGGCGACCTCGCCGACGCCTACCGGCCGGACTCGATGTCCGTCCACGAGGAGTTCGCGAAGGACCACGGCGTCCGTCTCGGGTCCAGCATCGCCGTCGACTTCCGCGACGGCGCCACGGCCCGGCTGACGGTCCGGGCGATCACCAGCAGCGAAGCGGTGATCGACCAGGGCGCGATGTACACCTCGATCGACACCCTCGCCAGGTACGTTCCCGCGGAGAGGATGCCGCTCGACTCGCTGGTCTTCGCCTCGGCGCAGGACGGCCGGGAAGCCGCCGCGTACACCGCGCTGAAGGCCGCGCTGGACGACTACCCGCAGTACAGCGTCCGGGACCAGACCGACTACAAGGAGGCCCTGCAGGACCAGATCGGGCAGCTGCTGAACATGATCTACGGCCTGCTGGCCCTCGCGATCATCGTCGCGATCCTGGGCGTGGTGAACACGCTCGCCCTGTCGGTGGTCGAGCGGACCCGGGAGATCGGCCTGATGCGGGCGATCGGCCTGTCGCGCCGGCAGCTGCGCCGGATGATCCGCCTGGAGTCGGTCGTGATCGCCCTCTTCGGTGCCCTGCTGGGACTGGGGCTGGGCATGGGCTGGGGCGCCACGGCCCAGCAGCTGCTCGCCCTGGAGGGGCTGAAGGTGCTGGAGATCCCGTGGCCGACCATCGGCGCGGTGTTCGTCGGCTCGGCCTTCGTGGGGCTGTTCGCCGCCCTGATACCGGCCTTCCGGGCGGGCCGGATGAACGTGCTCGACGCCATCGCCACCGAGTAGCCACCGCATACGGGGGTTGCGGGGGTGGGCCCGGCGCCGGGGAGTCCTTGAAGGACTTCGCGGCGCCGGGCCCTGCCGCATGCCGTGAGGACGGGTGGGCGGGTGCCGGCCCCACGGCCGTGTGCTTCCGGCCCGGTGTGGTCACTCGCCCGGGTGACGGGCGCGGCGGCGACGTACCCTGGAGACCCCCGGCCCGCCCCGCGTGTCGGGTGGTTCGCGTTGCCCACGCCTGCCACCGGCCGGCCCTTGCCCACAGTCCCAGCCATCCGCAGTCCAGCCATCCGCAGTCCAGTCACTCGCAGTCAGCACTCACAGTCCAGTCACCCCAAGCCGAGTCACCCGCAGTCCAGTCACCCCAAGTCCAGTCACCCGAAGTTCAGTCACCCGGACGGAAAGCCCCCCATGAGCCTGCACGGTCTGCTCGACGCCGTCGTCAAGGACGCCGCACTCGCGGAAGCGATCAAGGCGGCCACGGACGGCAACCGGATGCATGTCGATCTGGTCGGCCCCCAGGCGGCCCGCCCCTTCGCCGTCGCCGCGCTGGCCCGCGAGAGCGGCCGCCCGGTGCTGGCCGTGACCGCGACCGGACGCGAGGCGGAGGACCTGGCGGCGGCCCTGCGGTCGCTGCTGCCGCCGGACGGCGTCGTGGAGTACCCGGCCTGGGAGACGCTCCCGCACGAGCGGCTGAGCCCGCGCAGCGACACCGTGGGCCGCCGCCTGGCCGTGCTGCGCAGGCTGGCCCACCCCAGCCCCGACGACCCCGAGACCGGCCCGGTCTCCGTCGTCGTGGCACCTGTGCGGTCCGTGCTCCAGCCGCAGGTCAAGGGCCTGGGCGAGCTGGAGCCGGTGGCGCTGCGCGGCGGGCAGACCGCCGACCTGAACCGCGTCGTCGACGCCCTCGCCGCCGCCGCGTACGCGCGCGTGGAGCTGGTCGAGAAGCGCGGCGAGTTCGCCGTGCGCGGCGGCATCCTGGACGTGTTCCCGCCCACCGAGGAACACCCCCTGCGCGTCGAGTTCTGGGGCGACGACGTCGAGGAGATCCGCTACTTCAAGGTCGCGGACCAGCGCTCCCTCGAAGTCGCCGAGCACGGCCTGTGGGCACCCCCGTGCCGCGAGCTGCTGCTCACCGACGACGTGCGCGCACGCGCGCGTGCCCTCGCCGAGGACCATCCGGAGCTGGGCGAGCTGCTCGGCAAGATCGCCGAGGGTATCGCCGTGGAGGGCATGGAGTCCCTCGCGCCGGTCCTCGTCGACGACATGGAGCTGCTGCTCGACGTGCTGCCCAAGGGCGCCATGGCCGTCGTGTGCGATCCGGAGCGGGTGCGCACGCGTGCCGCGGACCTCGTGGCGACCTCCCAGGAGTTCCTCCAGGCGTCCTGGGCGGCCACCGCCGGCGGCGGCGAGGCACCCATCGACGTGGACGCGGCCTCCCTGTGGTCCATCGCCGACGTCCGGGACCGGGCGCGCGAGCTGGACATGATGTGGTGGTCCGTCGCGCCGTTCGCCGCGGACGAGGCGCTGGCGTCCGCCGCCGACGCGGCGGGCGACCCGGACACGCTCAAGCTCGGCATGCGCGCCCCGGAGACCTACCGCGGCGACACCGCCAAGGCGCTCGCCGACACCAAGGGCTGGCTCGCCGACGGCTGGCGCACGGTCTTCGTCACCGAGGGGCACGGCCCGGCCGCCCGCACCGTGGAGGTGCTCGGCGGCGAGGGCGTCGCCGCCCGGCTGGACGCGGACCTGGGGGACATCTCCCCGTCCGTGGTGCACGTGGCGTGCGGCTCGATCGACCACGGCTTCGTCGACCCGGCGCTCAGGCTGGCCGTGCTCACCGAGACCGACCTGTCCGGCCAGAAGGCGGCCGGCCGGGACGGCGCGCGCATGCCCGCCCGCCGCCGCAAGACCATCGACCCGCTCACCCTGGAGTCCGGCGAGCACATCGTCCACGAGCAGCACGGCGTGGGCCGCTACATCGAGATGGTGCAGCGGACCGTGCAGGGCGCCACCCGCGAGTACCTGGTGGTGGAGTACGCCCCCGCCAAACGCGGCCAGCCCGGCGACCGGCTGTACATCCCGACCGACCAGCTGGAGCAGATCACCAAGTACGTCGGCGGCGAGGCACCCACCCTGCACCGTCTCGGCGGCGCGGACTGGACGAAGACCAAGGCGCGGGCGAAGAAGGCGGTCAAGGAGATCGCCGCGGACCTGATCAAGCTGTACAGCGCCCGGATGGCGGCGCCCGGACACGCGTTCGGCGCGGACAGCCCCTGGCAGCGCGAGCTGGAGGACGCGTTCCCCTACGCGGAGACGCCGGACCAGCTGACGACCATCGCCGAGGTGAAGGAGGACATGGAGAAGTCGGTCCCGATGGACCGCCTGATCTGCGGCGACGTCGGCTACGGCAAGACGGAGATCGCCGTGCGGGCCGCCTTCAAGGCCGTACAGGACGGCAAGCAGGTGGCGGTCCTGGTACCGACGACGCTGCTCGTGCAGCAGCACTTCGGGACGTTCAGCGAGCGGTACGCGCAGTTCCCGGTGAACGTGCGGGCGCTGTCCCGTTTCCAGACCGACACCGAGGCGAAGGCCACCCTGGAGGGCCTGCGCGAGGGCTCGGTGGACGTCGTCATCGGCACCCACCGCCTGTTCTCCTCCGAGACCGAGTTCAAGGACCTGGGCCTGGTCATCGTCGACGAGGAGCAGCGGTTCGGCGTCGAGCACAAGGAGCAGCTGAAGAAGCTGCGCGCCAACGTCGACGTCCTGACCATGTCCGCCACCCCGATCCCGCGCACGCTGGAGATGGCGGTCACCGGCATCCGCGAGATGTCGACGATCACCACCCCGCCCGAGGAACGGCACCCGGTGCTGACCTTCGTCGGCCCTTACGAGGAGAAGCAGATCGGCGCGGCCGTCCGGCGCGAACTGCTGCGCGAGGGCCAGGTCTTCTACATCCACAACCGCGTCGAGTCCATCGACCGCGCGGCGGCCCGGCTGCGCGAGATCGTCCCCGAGGCGCGCATCGCCACCGCGCACGGCCAGATGTCGGAGTCCGCGCTGGAGCAGGTCGTCGTCGACTTCTGGGGGAAGAAGTTCGACGTGCTGGTGTCGACCACGATCGTCGAGTCCGGCATCGACATCTCCAACGCCAACACGCTGATCGTCGAACGGGGCGACACCTTCGGCCTGTCGCAGCTGCACCAGTTGCGCGGGCGCGTCGGCCGCGGGCGCGAGCGCGGGTACGCGTACTTCCTGTACCCGCCGGAGAAGCCGCTCACCGAGACCGCGCACGAGCGGCTCGCCACCATCGCCCAGCACACGGAGATGGGCGCGGGCATGTACGTGGCCATGAAGGACCTGGAGATCCGCGGCGCCGGTAACCTCCTCGGCGGCGAGCAGTCCGGCCACATCGCCGGGGTGGGCTTCGACCTGTACGTCCGGATGGTCGGCGAGGCCGTCGCGGACTACCGCCGCCAGCTGGAGACCGGCGGGATCGAGGAGGAGCCGCCGCTCGAGGTCAAGATCGAGCTGCCGGTCGACGCGCACGTCCCGCACGACTACGCGCCGGGCGAGCGGCTGCGCCTCCAGGCCTACCGGGCCATCGCCTCCGCCAACTCCGAGGAGGACGTCAAGGCCGTACGGGAGGAACTCGTCGACCGCTACGGCAAGCTGCCGGAGCCGGTGGAGAACCTGCTCCTGGTGGCCGGCCTGCGGATGCTCGCGCGGGCGTGCGGCGTGGGCGAGATCGTGCTCCAGGGGAACAACATCCGCTTCGCGCCGGTGGAGTTGCGCGAGTCGCAGGAGCTGCGGGTCAAGCGGCTGTACCCGGGAACGGTCGTCAAGCCGGCGGCGCACCAGGTGCTGGTGCCGCGCCCGAAGACGGCGAAGGTGGGCGGCAAGCCGCTGGTCGGGCGGGATCTGCTGGGCTGGGTCGGGGAGTTCCTGGCGTCGATCCTGGGGTCGTAGGGGCGAGGTACCCCCGAGCCCGCTCCGCGCGGCCTGCGCCGGTCGGAGCGGACCCTCTCAGGCGGAGCGGAACAGCATCGTCGCCGGCGTCCGGAAGACCTCCTCGGGGTCCCGTCCGCCGACCGGGTCGTCGAGGTGGTGGCCGAGGAGCAGTGCGGCGAAGCCGTGGGCCAGGGACCAGGCGGCGATTCCGGCGAGGCGGGCGTCCGTGCCGCGCTGCTCGGGGGACACGGCGGCGACGGCTCCGCGCAGGGCGTCACCGGCGAGGGCGCGTGCGGTGGTGAGTTCCAGATCGTCCGCGCGGAGCAGGCCGGGGGTGAACATCACCTGGAAGTGCGCGGGGTGCTCGCGGGCGAAGCGGACGTAGCGCACACCCGTGCGCCTGGACGGTCGCGAGCCCCGAGTCGGTGCTGGCGGCGCGGGAGCGGGCGGTCGACCGGGCGTACCGGACGCTGTTCGGTGACCGTGTGGACAGCCCCGGTCTGGCGGAGGCCGCCGCTCTCGCCCGGCGTGCGGCCGAGGCGGCGGACACGGCGGGCCGCCCGCTCGCCGCCGCCAACGCCGCGCTGCCCTGGCCGGACGCCCCGCACCTGCAACTGTGGCACGCGGCGACGACGCTGCGGGAACACCGAGGTGACGGCCACCTCGCCGCCCTGCTGGTCGCCGGCCTCGGTCCGGCAGAGGCTCGCGTGTCCTTCGCCGCGACAGGCGCCGCCTCCGTCGAGCGTTTCGCGAGCCGTGGCTGGAGCCCCGGCGAGTGGACGGCGGCGCGCGACCGCCTGACGGCGAGGGGGCTGACGCACGAGGACGGCACGGCCACCGAGGCCGGCCGGGCCCTGCGCCGGCAGGTCGAGCACCACACCGACCGGCTGGCGGCCGCCCCGTGGGACGCCCTGGGCCCCGAGGCCACCGCCCGTCTGACGGAACTGCTCGGCGACTACTGGGTCACGGTCATCGGTTCCGGCCTGCTGCCCTCCGAGACGGCACTGGGCATCGGCAAGATCTGAGACGAACCACCCGCGCCCGTACAGAGGAAGCCGCCCGCGGGTGGTGGGCTCCGCGGGCGGCCCTTCCTGCGAGGTGGCTCCGGGCGGCCCCTCTTGCGAGGTGGCTCGGCGGGCCGCCGCCGGGGCGTCGCCCCGCACGAGCGGCCGGGCATCCTCCGTGGATCTCCGGCCTACGGCCGGTCGGGCCGGTCGCGGTCCGTGCCGAGCCTGCCCTCGATGTGCTGCTGGGCGGTGTCGACCTGGTCCCCGTACTTGTTGCCCGTCTTCTCGTTGGCCTTCTTCTCCGCGGCGTCGGACATTTCCCGGGCCTTGTCCTGTGCCGCCTTGTTCCTGAACCTGTCGAAGATGCCCATCCAGAGCTCCTTCCGGAGGTGACTCAGAACCGACGATACGCCGGAGATGTGTGGTGTGCCGGATGAGTGCCCCCACGGTCCGGACCCCCCGGCCGCTACCGTGTCACCAGGCACGGTCCGGCCGCGCGGGGGCAGAAGACGTGTCGGCAACCAGGGTGAAGAGCAGGGCGGACAGCAGGGGGAGGGGCGCACCGATGCGTCTGAAGGGCGGGGCGGCGGCCGCCGCCGCGGTGGCGCTGGTCGCCGTGGCCGGCTGCACCGAGCAGACCACCGGCACCGGCGGGCCCCAGGGCACGGCCGATGGCGCCGCGGCCCTGGTGGCCGCGGAAGCGCTGCCCGTGAAGGGACGCGCGCCCAGGACGGGATACGACCGGGACCGGTTCGGCTCACCGTGGGCGGACACCGACTCCAACAGCTGCGGCACCCGCGACGACATACTCCAACGCGACCTCGCCGACGTGGAGTTCAGTGGCGGTGGCTGCACGGTGACCTCGGGGACCCTGGACCCCGACCCGTACACCGGCAAGGACGTCACCTTCGTACGCGGCCGCAGCCAGGTGGACATCGACCATGTGGTCGCCCTCTCCGACGCCTGGCAGAAAGGCGCCCAGCAGTGGGACCCCGGCAAGCGCATAGCCTTCGCCAACGACCCCCTCAACCTCGTCGCCGTCGACGCCGGCACCAACCGCGCCAAGGGCGACGGCGACACGGCGACCTGGCTGCCGCCCAACCGCTCGTACCGCTGCACCTACGTCGCCGCGCAGGTCGCCGTGAAGAAGAAGTACGGGCTGTGGGTGACCTCCGCCGAGAAGTCGGCGATGACGCGGGTCCTCACCGACTGCCCGGGCCAGCGCCTGCCGACGGGCGGCAACCCCACCCAGGCTCCACCGCGCTTCCACGCGGACTGACGCCGTCCGGACCGGCCGACGGAACACGCGTCACGTCGAGCCTGATGCCACGCCTGGCGTTGCCCCACGGAGCTGAAGACAGCGAGCCGCGCCGAGCGTCCCGCCATGGTCGGCCGAGTACTCGGCACGGCCGGCAGCCGGCCGGAGTCCGCCGTCAACGACCTGGTCGGCCACGCCCATGACCCGCGCATCGCCGCCGAACTGCCGCAGTCCGCCCAGGACGAGCGGGGCGAGGCCGTCGCCCACGCGCACGGCGTCCCCTTCGCGCTCGCCGTCGAAGGCCGGGGCGAACTGCCCGCCCGGGGCTGGGACGAGATGCTCGCGTGGGCGTCTCCGACCTGCGCCCCGGAGCCCGCCCCGACACGGTCAGCGGAGCTTGTGAACCGAGTCAATGCAATCCACGGATATCCAGTAGTACACGGCGTGTACGCCCGGATCGAGGAATGCGCCGATATGCTCGGCACACATCGGACGAGGGGAGCCAGGCGGGTGCAGGACGACGTGACAGAGGTGACCGCCGCCGGCATCGCCCGGCTGGCCGGTGTCGGCCGGGCCGCGGTGAGCAACTGGCGCCGTCGCCACGCCGACTTCCCCAGGCCGGTCGGCGGTACCGGGACGAGCCCCTCCTTCGCCCTCGCCGAGGTCGAGAGCTGGCTGCGCCGCCAGGGCAAACTCGCGGAAGTCTCCCTGCGGGAACGGGTCTGGCAGCAGCTCGCCGGGCACCCCCGGGGCCCGGTGGCCGCACTCACGCACGCCGGCTGTGCCCTGCTGCTCATCCACGACCGGCCCATGGTGTGGCTGGAGGTGAGCGCGGGTTCCGACGAGCGACTGGCGGCGATGCTGCCCGCGGCGCTGGAGCAGGTGATCGTCCCTCGGTTCGGCGGGCGGCGGGTTCATGACCGCGCCGGGGAGTCGCCCGGTGCGAACGAAGGCACTGTTGTGAACGCCGCGTTGGCAGTTCACAGCGCGTTCGGCGTGCCCACTCCCGTCCTCCACATCCCCACCGGCCCCACCCCCCTCACGAATCCCACCCCCACCACCCCCGCTCTCGACGTCCCCACCGGCCCCGCGCTCCTCCCCTCCGCCCCCCTCCTCCGCGGCACCGCCGAACTCGCCGCCGAGCTCGGCGCCCGGCAGGCCTTCGACTTCCTGCTCGGCAGGCACCTGGACGCCAACCCCCGCCAGTACCCGCTCACCCCCACCGACCTCGCCCGCCTCATGGCGGACCTGGCCGGCCCCGCCCGCACCGTCCTGGACCCCGCCTGCGGCACCGGTGCCCTGCTGCGCGCCACCGCCACCACCCCCGGCCAGGAGCTGTACGCCCAGGACAGCGCCCCCGAGCTCGCCGCGCTCACCGTGCTCCGGCTCGCGCTGCACCGCGCGGCGACCGTCCACGGCGCCGTCGGCGACACCCTGCGGGCCGACGCCCACCCCCAGGTGCGCGCCGACGCCGTCCTGTGCCATCCGCCGTTCAACGAGCGCGACTGGGGGCATGACGAACTGGCGTACGACCCCCGGTGGGAGTACGGCTTCCCCGCGCGCACCGAGTCCGAGCTGGCCTGGGTGCAGCACGCGCTCGCCCGGCTGACGGACGGCGGCACCGCCGTGCTGCTCATGCCGCCCGCGGCCGCGTCCCGCCGTTCCGGCCGCCGTATCCGCGCCGACCTGCTGCGGCGCGGAGCGCTGCGGGCCGTCGTCGCGCTGCCGGTGGGGGCGGCGCCGCCGTACAACATCCCGCTGCACCTGTGGGTGCTGCGCAGGCCGGACAAGGCACCCGCGCAGCCGGAGGTGCTGCTGGCCGATGTGGGGCAGTTCGCCGCCGAGGGGCGCGGCGGGCCGGACTGGCCGGCCGTGCGGGACGCCGTCCTCGGCGCCTGGCGGGACTTCGACCGGGCGGGCGCGTTCACGGAGCGGCCGGGGCTGGCGCGTGCCGTGCCGGTCATCGAACTCCTCGACGACGACGTCGACCTCGCGCCCGCCCGGCACCTGCCGCCGCCCACCGCGGCCGACGGGGCCGAACAGCTCGCGGCGGTGCGCGAGCGCCTCGGTGAGACGCTCCGGCTGACCTCCGACCTCACCGCGCCGCCCGTGCGCACCGCGCCGCCCGCGCGGTGGCCGCTCACCACCGTCGGCGAACTCGTGCGCGGGGGCGCGCTGGTGCTGCGTACCGGCGGCAGCGGCGGCCACGCGCGCGTGGCCGTGCTCACCGACCACGACGTGCGCGCCGGAACCGCGCCCTCCGGCACCCTTCCCGCGAGCGGCGAGGAGGCCGTGCTGACGGCGGAGGGGGACGTCGTCGTGCCGGTGCTCGGCGGCGGCGCGGTGGCCCGTGTCATCGACGGGACGACCGCGGGCGCCGCCCTGGGCCGCCATCTGGTCCTGCTGCGGCCCGACCCGGCGGCGCTCGATCCGTGGTTCCTCGCCGGGTTCCTGCGCGGCACCGCCAACAACCGCCAGGCCAGCAGTTACGCCTCCACCGCCACCCGGCTCGACGTGCGCCGCCTGCGGCTGCCCCGGCTGGCACTCGGCGAACAGCGGCGCTACGGTGCCCGGTTCCGCGCGCTGGACGAGTTCGAGCGGACGCTCAGGCACGCGAACCGGCTCGGGGAGCACCTCGTGCGCGGGATGTACGACGGCCTGACGGACGGCACGGTCGCCCCCGATTGATCCCGGGCCCGGCCGGTCCTCGCCGTACGAGCCGTGGGAAGTGATCAGTGTGACAACGGTTCGGTACAACCCGGGACCGCTTGTCGGTGTCGACCTATACGCTCGAAGCGACCATCACACGACTGGCGCCGCCCGGCGCCGGTCGACTCCGTACACGCACTTCAGGCACCAGGAGCAGTCATGCATGGCCACGGCTACCCGCAGCCGGTGAAGCAGCCGCCCCCGACGGCGTGGCTGGTGCTCGTGCGTGTGCTGTTCGTCGTCATCTCCCTGCTCAGCCTCGGCTTCCTGACCTGGACGATGCTGCTGCGCCTGGCCATCGTCACGCGCCGGTCGCTGGACTGGGGCCTGTTCGTGGCCGTGCTGGCGATCGACATCCTCGCCGTGGTCCTGCTCGGCACCGAACCGGGCGAGGAGATCCACACCGCGGGCGGCTGGACGGGCCTCGCCCTGCTGCTGGGCACGCTGGTGGCGACGATCGCGTACTACCTGGCGGCGGAGGTGCGCCACTTCCACCAGATCCGCTTCGGCGGCGGCCACGCACCCCGGCCGGCCACGGCGTACGGCTACCCGCGGCCACCCGCGCCGTACACCGCCGAGACCACCCGGCCCCGGCCGCCGGGCACCCCGCACGGCGGCACGCACACTCCCCTGGCCCCACCCCCGCCCCAGCCGCAGAGCCCACCCCCGTCCCGGGCCGAGCCGCACCCGCAGCCCCCGCCGCCGCGGCGCCCGGCGCCCGCGCGCATCGACCAGGTGCGGGCCGAACTGGACGAGCTCAGTGACTACCTGCGCAAACAGGGCGGTCAGCGGGACGGCGAGCACGAGGGCGGAAGGTGACCGTGACGACAGGACGTGTCGTCGCCGGCCGCTACGAACTGGCCACGCTCATCGGCCAAGGCGGCATGGGCCAGGTCTGGACGGCGTACGACCGGCGGCTGGACCGGCGGGTGGCGGTGAAGCTGCTGCGGCCCGACAAGGTGGCCGGGCAGGAGGCCGACGAGCTGCGCCGGCGCTTCGTGCGCGAATGCCGGGTGACCGCGCAGGTCGACCACCCGGGGCTGGTCACCGTGCACGACGCGGGCAGCGAGGGCGAGGAGCTGTTCCTCGTCATGCAGTACGTCGACGGCGCCGACCTCTCCGACCACCTCGCGGAGCACGAGCCGTACCCGTGGCAGTGGGCGGTCGCCGTCGCCGCGCAACTGTGCGCCGTGCTGAGCGCGGTGCACGCCGTGCCGATCGTGCACCGCGACCTGAAGCCGCGCAACGTGATGGTGAAGCAGGACGGCACGGTCACGGTCCTCGACCTGGGCGTCGCCTCGGTCATGGACACCGACACCACGCGCCTGACGCACACCGGTTCGCCGATCGGCTCGCCCGCGTACATGGCGCCCGAGCAGGCCATGGGCGGCGCGGTCGGCCCGTACACGGACCTGTACGCGCTCGGCGTACTGCTGCACGAACTCCTCAGCGGTGAGGTCCCGTTCGCGGGCTCCACGGCGCTCGGGGTGCTGCACCGGCACCTGTACGAGCCCCCGCTGCCGGTGCGCCGGATCCGCCCCGAGGTCCCCGGGCCGCTGGAAGCGCTGGTGCTGCGGCTGCTCGCCAAGGACCCCCAGCACCGGCCGGGCTCCGCGCAGGAGGTGTACGAGGATCTGGCGCTGCTGCTGCCCGCGCGCGGCACCCCCACAGGCGCCCCCCTCGACCCCACGCGGCCCTTCCTGCGCCCGCACGCCCCGTGGCCGGACCGCGCGCGCACGCCCGCGCCCCAGCCCGCCCCCGTCGCGCCGGCCGCCGGGAAACCGGACGTCGCCGGCGCCGTCGATGAGGTCAAGCGCCTCCTCGGCGAGGGCCGGATCACCCAGGCCGTCGACATCCTCGGCGCGATCCTGCCGGCCGCGGCCGAGCAGCACGGCGAGCACTCACCGGTGGTCCGCACGCTGCGCAAGCAGTACGCCGCCACGCTCATGGACGACGGCCAGTACCGGCGCGCGCTGCCCGAGCTGCGCCGCCTCGCGGACGAACGCGCCGCCGAGGCCGGGCAGGCCGACCCGCAGTCGCTGCGGTTCCGCTACGAGGCCGCCCAGTGCCTCGAACAGCTCGGCGAACCGGCGGCGGCGCTCGCCGCGTACCGGGCGCTGCTGCCGTACTACGAGAACCAGTACGTCTCCGGCGACCCCGAGCTCGCCCACGACGTCCGCCGCCGCATGGGGCATCTGCTGCTCGCCCTCGGCGACCGGGCCGCCGCGCACGACACGCTGGTGCGCCTGCTGCACGATGTCGAACGGCTGAACGGGCCGGGGCATCCGCTGGCGGTGGAGGTGCGGCGGACCCTGCAGTGGCTGGGACAGGTGCGCGGATAGTCCTCTGGCGGCCGGGCGGCGCGGCGGTGCCCGAAGTCCTGGTGAATCGTTGGTCGAATGGGTTGGCCAAAGCCGGACTGCTGCCTACCATCGATCACCGCAAGACTTTGTGCCCCGTCGCACAATCTCCTCGGGAGGTTCCCTTGCACCGCCGCCGCCGCACCGCGCTCCTCCTGTCCGCCGCGATCGCCGCGGCCCCCGTCCTCACCGCGTGCGGAAGCGACGCGCATCCGGGCGCGGCGGCCGTCGTCGGCGGTCAGCGGATCACCGTGGCGCAGCTGGAGAACCGGGTCAACGAGGTGCGCGAGGCGCAGCGGGCGGCGGTGGGCGACGAGGCGCAGTACGCGCAGATGATCGCCGAGAGCGGCGGCCTGACCCGCGACACCCTGCACGGCATGGTCCTGGACCGGGTGCTGCACCGCGCCGCCCAGGACGCGGGCGTCACCGTCAGCCGCAGGGAGGTGCAGCAGATGCGGGACGGGCTGGAGCAGCAGGTCGGCGGCGCGCAGGCGCTGGAGACGACCTGGCTGCAGCAGTACGGAGTGGCTCCCCGGCGCCTGGAGGAGAACCTCCGCCTCCAGCTGGAGGCCCAGAAGCTCGCCGCCGAGCTCAACACCGACACCAGCCGGCCGGCCTTCTGGAAGGCGCTGTCGGACGCCTCGCAGAAGCTGGACGTCGACCTCAACCCCCGGTACGGCAGCTGGGACGTCCAGCGCAGCAGCCGGATGGACGCGAAGACGCCGTGGGTGCGGGACGTCACGGCGCAGGGACAGCAGACGGCCTGACGCGGGAAGCGGGCGGCCTGACGCGGGAAGCGGGCGGCCTGACGCGGGAAGCGGGCGGCGCGGGGCGGGAAGCGGACGGCGCGGGGCGGGAAGCGGACGGCGCGGGGCGGGAAGCGGACGGCGTAGCGCAGGCGCGGCGGGCAGCGCACTGAGCGTGTCCCGATCATCTGACGATCACAACGCCGCCTGTGGACAACTCGCGGGCTTGTCGGCGGCGTGGGTTACGTTCGGATCGTGAACGCCATCAGCAACCCCGGCCCCGGACGCATCGTCCTGCTCACCACCAGCCACCGCGTCGCCCCCGGCCTGCTCTCCTGGCCCGCGTGGCAGGCGCTGCACGCCGCCGACCGGGTGCTGTGCGCGGACGGGACGCACCCGCAGCTGCCGTACCTGCGGGAGGCGGGGATACCGGTGGAGGAGGCCTTGCCGGCCGCCGAGGAACTGGTCGAGGCGTGCGCGGACGGACGGACCGTGGTCGTCGTCGCCACCGGCGAGGGCGAACCGGCCCTGACCGACGGCCTGGCACGGCTGGCCGGCGGCGGACGGCTGCGGATGCCGGAGCTGGAGCTGCTCCCCGCCTCCTACGACCTGCCCGGCGCCCGCCTCCTCGACCTCGTGCAGGTGATGGACCGCATCCGCGAGGAGTGCCCCTGGTCGTCCCGGCAGACCCACCAGGGCCTGGCGAAGTACGGCATCGAGGAGGCGTACGAGCTGGTCGAGGCGATCGAGGACGGCGACCGCGACGAACTCCGCGAGGAGCTGGGCGACGTCCTGCTCCAGGTCGTCTTCCACGCCCGGATAGCCGAGGAGGACCCGGACGCCCCCTTCTCCGTGGACGACGTCGCGGCCACCATCGTCGCCAAGCTCATCCACCGCCACCCGCACGTCTTCGGCGAGGAGACCGCCTCCACCCCCGAGGAGGTCAAGGAGCACTGGCTGCGCACCAAGGCCCAGGAGAAGCAGCGGACCTCGGTGACCGAGGGCGTCCCGCTGCACCAGCCGGGCCTGGCCCTCGCGGCGAAGCTGGCGTCCCGGGTGCGCACGGCCGGCCTGGACGTGCCGCTCCCGGCCGGCGAGGACATCGGTCACGAGCTGCTGACGCTGGCGATACGCGCCGAGGCGGAGGGCGTCGACCCGGAGGCGGCACTGCGCGGAGCGGCCCGGGCCTACCGGGACGCGATCAGGGCGAGGGAGGCGGACCCCACGGCGTAGGCGGCAGCCCCGTCGGTGTGTCAACGGGCGCCGCGCTCAGTACGGTTGGGACACAGGCAGACGTACGACGTGGGGGGCGGGCGTGGCGCGGGATACGGAACTGCTGGCCGCCCAGGCCGCCAAGTTACTCGTGGAGTGCTTGGCGGCACCGGACCGGGCGGAGGACCGGGCCTGGTTCGTGCACTGGTTCCAGCGCCGTCAGCTGCCCGACTACGCCGAGAGCCTGCTCGCCTTCGACGGCGACGCGACCCCCGCCACCGCCGCCCTCTTCCTTGAACCGCTGTGGCGAGGACGTCTGCGCACCGGTCTCAGACAGCGGCCGGCCGGGGAGGCGGCCGACCAACTCGTCAGCCTCGTCGAGTTGGTGCTGCACCGCAGGACCGCGCTCGACCTCCCGCCCACCCCGTCCTCCCCGGCCGGCCCGCCCGCACCGCACGCCGCCTGCGCCGACCACCTCGACTTCGGCGGCAGCACGTTCCACGGTCCGGTCGTCGGCGTCCAGCACGTACGGCACCTGTACGGGGACCCGCCGGGCTCCGGGCGCCCGCGGCCGACCGACTGGCCGCCGGCGGTGGACCTGGAGCCACTCGCGCACGGCGTACGTCCGACCCGCCGGGCGGAAGGGCTGCCGGTGCTGCCCCCGTATGTCCGCCGGGACGCGGACGGCAGGGTGAGGTCGGCCCTCGCGCAGGCCGTCCCGAAAGGCGGGCTGGTGGTCGTCCTCGGCGAGCCGTTCGCCGGGAAGACCCGGACGGCGCTGGAGGCGGTGGTCGACGCCCTGCCCTATGTGCGGGTGTTCGTGCCCGCGCAGGGCGAGGATCTGCGGACGCTGCCCGCCGCACTGCGCGACCACCCCGAGCCCTGCCTGCTCTGGCTCGACGATCTCGACGCCCATCTCGGTCACGGAGGCCTGGAGCCGCGGCTGCTGGCCCAGTTGTTCGGGCAGCGGGCGGTCGTGGTCGCCACGCTGCGCGAGAGCGCCTACGACGCGTGCCGGGACGGCCCCGGTGGGCGGGTCCTGGACGTGGCGCAGGTGGTCGAGTTGCCCCGCGAGTGGAGTGGGGACGAGCGGCGGCGGGCGGAGGAGGCGGGGGACCCGCGCCTCGCGGAGGCCGCTCGCCACAGCGGCGCGGAGGGCGTCGCGGCCTACCTCGCGGTCGGGCCACTGGTGTGGCGGGAGTGGCAGCGGGCCCGGCGGCCCGATCGCCATCCGCGCGGGTACGCGCTGGTGCGGGCCGCCGTCGACCTGGCGCGGTGCGGGCTGCGCGGCCCGCTGCCCCAAGATCTGCTCCTGCGGGTGCACGAGGGGTACCAGGCCGTCACCGGCATGGAGCGGGAGCCGGTGGACGAGGCGCTGGCGTGGGCGGCGGAGAAGCGTCACGGCGTGCTGCGGATGCTGCGGCGCGGCGGTGCGCGGATGTGGGAGCCCGCGGCGTATCTCGTGGACACCGCCGCCCAGGACGAGGACTTCCCGCCCGTGGCCCGCGCGGTGTGGCGGTGCGCGCTGGCGGCCGCGGACGCGGACGCGGCGTACGACTTCGAGACGGTCGCCGCGCGCGCGTGGCAGGCGTTCCGGCCCGCCGCGGAAGCGGGTGACAGCAGCGCCATGCACCACCTCGCGTTGGTCGCCGAGGGCCTCGGCGCGCAGGACGAGGCCGAGGCGTGGCTGCGCAGGGCCGCCGAGGCGGGGCAGGCGGAGTCCGCCGGGCGGCTCGGGCGACGGCTCGCCGAGCGCGGCCGCACCAGAGAGGCCGAGCCCTTCCTGGAGACCGCCGCCGAAGCGGGGGACGAGGCGGCGGCGACGCTGCTGGGGAGACTGCTGCTGAACCGTGCACGACGGTGGCTGCGCGCCGGAGCCGAAGCCGGAGATCCCGAGGCCGCGCAGCCGGCGCGGCCGTCACCGCCGGGGAGCGGCGGGGCGGACCGGGCGGCGGCGGTGGCGCACTCCGACCCGGAGAGCCCCCGCACCCCCACCGACACGGACCACACCCCGGTCTGGCACGGCATCCTGGAGGACCTTCGGTGACCAGGGCCGGTGACCAGGGCCGGGGCGAGGCCCGGGGCCGGTGCGGCCGTCGGCGGTGTGGGCGTCAGGCGGTGTGGGCGTCAAGGGGTGCGGGCGTCAGGCGGTGCGGGCGTCAGGCGGTGCGGGAGCCGGCGGTGCGGGCGAACCGCCGGCCGATGAGGGCGGGCACGGCGGGGCGGCCCGCGCCCGACGCTCCCGTCGCCCCGGCGGCTACCGTCGAGGAGTGACCGACCAGCACCATCCCGACGCCCCCGCGCCCGCCCCCGCTTCGGCGGCACCCGAACTCTTCACCTGGGAGTTCGCGACCGACCCGTACCCCGCCTACGCCTGGCTGCGCGAGCACGCGCCCGTGCACAGGACGCGGCTGCCCAGCGGGGTGGAGGCCTGGCTGGTCACCCGGTACGCGGACGCCAAGCAGGCCCTCGCCGACCAGCGGCTGTCGAAGAACCCCGCGCACCACGACGAGCCCCCGCACGCCAGGGGCAGGACGGGGATCCCCGGTGAGCGCAAGGCCGAGTTGATGACGCATCTGCTCAACATCGACCCGCCGGACCACACCCGGCTGCGGCGGCTGGTCTCCAAGGCCTTCACCCCGCGCCGCGTCGCCGAGTTCGCCCCCCGCGTGCAGGAGCTCACCGACGGCCTCATCGACCGGTTCGCCCGCGAGGGCTCCGCCGACCTCATCCACGAGTTCGCCTTCCCGCTGCCCATCCACGCCATCTGCGACCTGCTCGGCGTCCCGCGCGAGGACCAGGACGACTTCCGGGACTGGGCGGGCATGATGATCCGGCACGGCAAGGGCCCCCGGGGCGGTGTCGCGCGCTCGGTGAAGAAGATGCGCGGCTACCTCTCGGAGCTGATCCACCGCAAGCGCGAGTCCCTGCCCGCCGAACCCGTCCCCGGCGAGGACCTGATCTCCGGCCTCATCCGCGCCTCCGACCACGGTGAGCACCTCACCGAGAACGAGGCCGCGGCGATGGCGTTCATCCTGCTGTTCGCCGGGTTCGAGACCACCGTGAACCTCATCGGCAACGGCATGTACGCGCTGCTCACCCACCCCGGGCAGCGCACCCGCCTGCAACGGTCCCTCGCCCGGGGCGACCGCGCCCTCCTCGCCACCGGCGTCGAGGAACTGCTGCGCTACGACGGCCCCGTGGAGCTCGCCACCTGGCGGTTCGCCACGCGGCCGCTCACCATCGGCGGCCAGGACATCGCACCCGGCGACCCCGTGCTCGTCGTCCTCGCCGCCGCCGACCGGGACCCGGAGCGGTTCGCGGACCCGGACACCCTCGACCTGGCCCGCCGCGACAACCAGCATCTCGGCTACGGCCACGGCATCCACTACTGCCTCGGCGCGCCCCTGGCCCGGCTGGAGGGCCGGACCGCGCTCGCCGGCCTCCTCACCCGCCTCCCGGACCTGCGACTCGCGGTGGATCCGGACGAACTGCGCTGGCGCGGCGGGCTCATCATGCGAGGACTGCGGACCCTGCCGGTGGAATTCACGCCCTCCCCCTGAGCAAACGCCGGGCACCGGCACCAACGTGACACGCTCTCAAGTCTGTGATCTTCACGTGATCTGCGCGGCATGAACTTGTGACAAGTGATCGTCTGCCGATACGTTCACCCATCAGCGTGGCGCCCCGGCACCACTCGCCGCGCAGGTCCCCGCTGTCTCGTGAAAGGCCCCCGCATGCTCTCCGGGAACGGTCGTCACCGTCGCCCCCGCCAGGCACCCGCTCTTGTCGTCGCGGCCGGAGTGACCGGCTCCGCCATCGCCATCCCCCTCCTCGGCGCCTCCGGCGCGAGCGCGGCCGACGGAACGACCTGGGACCGGGTCGCGGAGTGCGAGACGGGCGGCTCCTGGAGCGCCGACACGGGCAACGGCTACTACGGCGGGCTGCAACTCTCCCAGCGGGACTGGGAGAAGTACGGCGGCCTCACCTACGCCGCGAGCGCGGACCTGGCCAGCCGTTCGCAGCAGATCGCCGTCGCCGAGAAGGTCCTCGCGGACCAGGGCGTCGGCGCGTGGGCGACCTGCGGCCCGCTCGTGGGGCTCGACACGGACTCCGCCTCGGCCCAGGTCGACACCGGCGTGGCCGGTGACGCGTCCAGTACGCCGTTGCCCTCCAGACCCGACGGTTCGAGCGAGCTGTCCCACTCGCTCGGATTGTCCCACTCGTCCGGCCGCACCCATTCCGGCGACGACGGCGCCGACACCTCAAGCGGCACCAAGGGCTCCAAGGACTCCAAGGGCACGAAGGACTCCAAGAGGACCAAGGGATCCAGTACCAGCGATTCCCGCACAGACTCCACCAAGTCCGCCGAAGCGGATACATCGACCCCGTCTGCCGGTAGCGGTGCATCCGCCTCGCCCACCCCCTCCTCCTCCGCCGGGTCCGGCGACGGATCCACCCCCTCGCCCGAACCCACCCAATCCTCCGAATCGGGCGCATTCCTCCCGTCCTCTCCGTCGGCTGACGTGCCGTCGAACACGCCGAGCACCTCGAACCTCACCGATACGGGCGCCCTGAGCGTCGGCCGGCACCGTGGTGGAAGCGCGAACGAAGACCTGGCCGGCGGCCGTGCCGGCGAGTCCGCCGGGCGGCATGCCTCGCGCGACGGCGCCACCGCCCGTGCGGCCGTCGAGGGCGCGTACACCGTCCGGGAGGGCGACAGCCTCTGGGGCATCGCCGACTCCCTTGGCGTGCAGGGCGGATGGTCCGCCCTCTATGCCGGGAACAAGGACTCCCTCGGCACCGACCCCGACCTCATCGTCCCCGGTCAGACGCTGGACATCGGCGTCGGGCAGGATGCCGGGCAGTCACCGGGACGAGCCGGACACCAGTCCGGAAAACGCCCCTAGGTGACGGGAGTTCATGTCACACTTCGAGCCGAATGTCCGATACGGCGAAAGTGTGGGATGAGTCTCAGAAATGCTGATCGTCTTTGATATCCGGCCGATCACCTGTCTACGGTCATGACCGCTCGCCAACGCGGGCCCCGGTTGCCGCAACGCCGAATCCTGCCAGCGGCCGTCCGGGAACAGTCGTCGCGTCAAGCGCCGTAGGCAGGAGCGGGGGACCCAAGGTAAGTGCCGGGCCCGGCGGTTGAGGAGACTCAGCGCCGGAACCGGCTAGGGGTGAAGCCACGCCTCCCACGGAGGTGTGGCCGGGCAACTCAACCGGCCCGAACCCGACAGCTCACCTCGCAGGCGTCGGTGAGGGGATCCAACCATGCTGTTCTCCAGCAAGGGCAAGCACCGTCGTCCGTCCAGGACCGTCCGCGCCATCGCCGCCGTCGGCGTCACCGGTGCCGCCGCCGTGGCCGCCCCGCTGGTGGCCGCCGGCAGCGCCTCCGCCGCCACCGCCGCCGAGTGGGACGCCGTCGCCCAGTGCGAGTCCGGCGGCAACTGGGCCATCAACACCGGCAACGGCTACTACGGCGGTCTGCAGTTCTCCGCGTCGACCTGGGCCGCGTACGGCGGCACGCAGTTCGCCGCCACGGCCGACCAGGCCGGCAAGGAGCAGCAGATCCAGATCGCCGAGAAGGTGCTCGCGGGTCAGGGCAAGGGTGCCTGGCCGGTCTGCGGCACGGGCCTGTCGAACGCCCCCTATGGCGGCGGCTCCACCCAGAGCACCGGGCAGAGCACGGAGCAGAGCGCCGAGCAGGGCACCGAGCAGAGCGCCGGCGCCGGCACGCGGGCGACCGAGGAGCAGCCGGCCTCCCGCTCGCAGGACCGCCCGGCCGCCGGGGAGACGGTCACCACGCCGGCCGGCGACAAGGTCGAGAAGGGTGACGGCGAGTACGAGGTCGTCGAGGGCGACACCCTCAGCACCATCGCCGCCGACCGCGACGTCCAGGGCGGCTGGGAGAAGCTGTTCGAGCTGAACAAGGACATCGTCGAGGACGCCGACCTCATCTACCCGGGCCAGCAGCTGCACCTGCAGTAGTCCGCCGCCGAGTCTCCCGTGCGGGCTCCCCCCGTCCCCACGGGCTCCCCGCCCCGGTGCGTGTTCCCCCGTACGCGCCAGGGCGGGGATTTCTTTGTGTCACTGTTGGGCATCGATGTCTTTGTTTGGTTCGGAAACAATTTACTCTCGGTTCCGTCCACGAGATGGGCGACCGGCTGGCCGATCGCACGGAGCCGGTTAGGCTCGTCTCGCAGAGCCGCTGCGGTCCTGCTCACCGCGTCACATCCACGAAGGAGATGCTCGTGCCGTCCATCGACGTCGTCGTAGCCCGGGAAATCCTGGACTCCCGAGGCAACCCCACGGTCGAGGTCGAGGTCGGCCTCGACGACGGCAGCACGGGTCGTGCCGCCGTCCCGTCCGGCGCCTCCACCGGCGCCTTCGAGGCCATCGAGCTCCGCGACGGCGACCCCGACCGCTACCTCGGCAAGGGCGTCGAGAAGGCCGTCCTGGCCGTCATCGAGCAGATCGGCCCGGAGCTGGTCGGCTACGACGCCACCGAGCAGCGCCTGATCGACCAGGCCATGTTCGACCTGGACGCCACCGACAACAAGGGCTCGCTCGGCGCCAACGCCATCCTCGGCGTCTCGCTCGCCGTCGCGCACGCCGCCTCCGAGGCCAGCGACCTGCCGCTCTTCCGCTATCTGGGCGGCCCGAACGCGCACCTGCTGCCGGTGCCGATGATGAACATCCTGAACGGCGGCTCGCACGCCGACTCCAACGTGGACATCCAGGAGTTCATGATCGCCCCGATCGGCGCGGAGTCCTTCTCCGAGGCCCTGCGCTGGGGCGCCGAGGTCTACCACACCCTCAAGAAGGTCCTGAAGAGCAAGGGCCTGGCCACCGGCCTCGGCGACGAGGGCGGCTTCGCCCCGAACCTCGGCTCCAACCGTGAGGCCCTGGACCTCATCCTGGAGGCCGTCAAGGAGGCCGGCTACACCCCCGGCGAGCAGATCGCCCTCGCGCTCGACGTGGCCGCGTCCGAGTTCTACAAGGACGGCGTCTACACGTTCGAGGGCAAGGAGCGCTCGGCGGCCGAGATGACCGAGTACTACGCGGAGCTCGTCGACGCGTACCCGCTCGTCTCCATCGAGGACCCGCTGTTCGAGGACGACTGGGAGGGCTGGAAGACCATCACCGCCAAGCTCGGTGACAAGGTCCAGCTCGTCGGCGACGACCTGTTCGTCACCAACCCCGAGCGCCTGGCCCGCGGCATCGAGGAGGGCGCGGCCAACGCCCTGCTGGTGAAGGTGAACCAGATCGGCTCGCTCACCGAGACCCTGGACGCCGTCGAGCTGGCCCAGCGCAACGGCTTCAAGTGCATGATGTCCCACCGCTCCGGCGAGACCGAGGACGTCACCATCGCCGACCTGGCCGTCGCCACCAACTGCGGCCAGATCAAGACCGGCGCCCCGGCCCGCTCCGAGCGCGTCGCCAAGTACAACCAGCTGCTGCGCATCGAGGAGATCCTCGACGACGCCGCGGTGTACGCCGGCCGCGGCGCCTTCCCCCGCTTCAAGGGCTGAGCGACGCCCGCACAGGCAGCGTCGTCCGTACGTCCCCGCACCCGGTCCCGTACCGTGTGCGGGGACGTACGCGCGTGTGCACCACGCAGGCATGGGGAGGCGAGAGCCAGATGGCCGTGAAGGAACGCGACCGTTTCTCCACCGCGACCAGGCTCAGGCTGCTCGGCGAGCAGACCGCGGCCCGTGTCTACCGCTCGCAGACCCGCCGCCAGGCCCGCCGCTCCCGGCTCACCGGCCGCGCGGCCCTGCTCGCCCTCGTCGTCTGCTCCCTGGTCGTCGCGCTCGCCTACCCGATAAGGCAGTACGTCGCCCAGCGGGCCGAGATCGCCGATCTGCGGCGCCAGCAGCGGCAGGCCGAGGAGCGGGTCGAGGAGCTGCGCGACCTCAAGGCGCGCTGGCAGGACGACGCGTACGCCGAGCAGCAGATCCGGCAGCGGCTGCACTACGTGATGCCGGGCGAGACCGGGTACATCGTGATCGACCCGGACGCGGCCAGGCAGTCCCGCACCGACCTGGGCGCGGCCGACCGCCCCTGGTACGCGAACGTCTGGGACGGCGTCGACAAGTCCGACGCCGCCGGCCAGTGAACGACACAGACCGAAAGACAGGTATGGAAACGCCCCCGCCGCCCACCCCGCGCACCGAGCCCACCGACGCGGACGTCGAGGCCTTCAAGCAGCAGCTCGGCCGGCCGCCGCGCGGGCTGCGCGCGATCGCGCACCGCTGCCCCTGCGGGCAGCCGGACGTCGTGGAGACGGCCCCGCGGCTGCCCGACGGCACGCCCTTCCCCACGCTCTACTACCTGACGTGCCCCAGGGCCTCGTCCGCCATCGGCACCCTGGAGGCCGACGGTGTCATGAAGGAGATGACGGCCCGGCTGGAGAGCGACCCCGAGCTCGCCGCCGCGTACCGTGCCGCGCACGAGGACTACGTCCGGCGCCGCGACGAGATCGAGGAGCTGACCGGCTTCCCGAGCGCGGGCGGCATGCCGGACCGGGTGAAGTGCCTGCACGTGCTGGTGGCGCACAGCCTGGCCGCCGGGCCGGGCGTGAACCCGCTCGGCGACGAGGCGCTGGCCATGCTGCCCGAGTGGTGGCGCAAGGGGCCGTGCGTGACGGTCCCGGGGCCGCCCCGGGGCGCGGACGGGGAGGCCGACGGGGACGAGTCCGGCCACGTCGCCGCCCGGCCCCTGGACGCCGGTGCCGACGCCGAGGAGGACGGAAAGTGACCCGTGTGGCCGCCATCGACTGCGGTACGAACTCCATCCGGCTCCTGGTCGCCGACGCCGACCCGGAGACCGGCGAACTGACCGACCTGGACCGCCGGATGACCGTCGTGCGGCTCGGCCAGGGCGTCGACCGCACCGGGCGGCTGGCCCCCGAGGCGCTGGAGCGGACCTTCGCGGCCTGCCGTGAGTACGCCGCGGTCATCGAGCGGCACGGCGCCGAGCGGGTCCGTTTCGTCGCCACCTCCGCCTCCCGCGACGCGGAGAACCGGGACGACTTCGTCCGCGGGGTGGTGGACATCCTCGGGGTCGAGCCCGAGGTCATCACCGGCGAGGAGGAGGCCGAGTTCTCCTTCACCGGCGCGACGAAGGAACTGACCGGCCGGACGGACCTGCACCGGCCTTACCTCGTGGTGGACATCGGCGGCGGCTCGACCGAGTTCGTCGTCGGCGAGGAGCACGTGCGCGCCGCCCGTTCGGTCGACGTCGGCTGCGTCCGGATGACCGAGCGCCACCTGGTCGTCGGCGGGGTGGTGAGCGACCCGCCGGGCGAGGAGCAGATCGCGGCGATGCGGGCCGACATCGAGGCCGCGCTCGACCTGGCCGAGGAGAAGGTCCCGCTGCGCGAGGCGCGCACGCTGGTCGGCCTGGCCGGCTCGGTCACCACGGTCTCGGCGATCGCCCAGGACCTCCCCGCGTACGACTCCACCGCCATCCACCACTCGCGGGTCTCCCGGGCGAGGGTCCGCGAGATCACCGAGTGGCTGCTGCGCTCCACCCACGCCGAGCGGGCGGCGGTGCCGTCCATGCACCCCGGCCGCGTCGACGTGATCGCCGCGGGGGCCCTCGTGCTGCTGTCGATCATGGAGCGGACCGGTGCGGAGGAGGTCGTGGTGAGCGAGCACGACATCCTCGACGGCATCGCATTTCACACGGCCGCCGAGGCGTGCTGAGAGGCGTTGCCCGACGGCGGTGTCCGGCGGATCGTCACCGGTTGCGGTAGACGTCCCGCCGGTCGCCCACCTTGACGACGAGGACGACGAGTTCACCGTCGTCGATCTGGTAGGCGACCCGGTGGCTTCCGACCCGGAGCCGGTAGAGGCCCGACGGGCCGGTCAGCTTCTCGACGTCGGCGTCCTGGCGGTACGGGTCGTCACCGAGTGCGGTCAGCGCGGTCAGGATGCGCATGGCGTCGGGTCGGCTCAGGGCCCGGAGCTGACGCTGTGCCGCCGTGGTGAACCGGCAGGCGTACTTCACGGCGCCTCTTCGCCCTGCTCGGTGAACAGGTCCGCCAGCAGTTCCGCCATCGTCAGGTGGGGGCGTTCTGGGCCAGCACCGCTTCGCCAGCACCGCTTCGGCCTCACGCGCCAGCATCACGTCGGCCGCCTCCTCCAACGCTGCGCAGTACGAGATCGGCACCACAGCCGCCACCGGGGCGCCGTTGCGCGTGATGACGGTCGGGACGCCTTCCTCGGCCCGGTTGACGTGGCCGGCGAGGTGGGTGCGGGCTTCGCGTACGGTCACGGTGTTCTCAGCCGTGAGGCCTGTACGCGCACGTGTGTACACGGAGTCGGGCTGCCAGGAGGTGGGTGGCCGGTGGCGTGGCGCACTTTCGCTACTCGACGGTAGTCCACGGTTGAGCAGCTGGAATAGCGTATGAGCGGCCTTGAGGGGCCCTCCGGAGTCCCTCGTTGACGTGGCTTCGGAAAAGTTCGTGAAGTTCTTCACAAGGAAATCGGCCCGGTGGGGGCGCGGGGAGGGGCCGGACGGCCTCTGCGGGGGCCCGAGGGCCCGTTGAACGCGTTCGGATGGGCTCGGTCCGGGGGCTTCGGATCCCGTGCCGAAGGGGATGTTTCGACGGCCTCACGCACCCGCGTCCCGGCCAGAGAGGCAGCTCACGCGGCATTGACAACGGAGCGGGCCGGATGGCGGTTCCCGTACTCGGGCATGATCTGATTCACGCGAGCCGGGGAGTGTAGCACAGGGTCAGCCGGAGCTTGTGAAGGGGCGCACGAGCGCACCCCTCAGGCCGGGTGGATACTCGATGGCATGAGCACCACGGAGCGTCCCAGGATCCTCGTAGTAGGCGGTGGGTACGTAGGCCTGTACGCAGCTCGGCGCATCCAGAAGAAGATGCGCTACGGCGAGGCGACCGTCACGGTCGTCGACCCCCGGTCGTACATGACCTACCAGCCCTTCCTCCCCGAAACCGCCGCCGGCAACATCTCCCCGCGCCACGTCGTCGTCCCGCTGCGACGCGTGCTGCCGAAGGCGGAGGTGCTCACCGGCCGGGTCACCACCATCGACCAGGACCGCAAGGTCGCCACGATCGCCCCGCTGGTCGGCGAGGCGTACGAGCTGCCGTTCGACTACCTCGTCGTCGCGCTCGGCGCGGTCTCCCGCACCTTCCCGATCCCCGGCCTCGCCGAGCAGGGCATCGGCATGAAGGGCATCGAGGAGGCCATCGGCCTGCGCAACCACGTGCTGGAACAGCTCGACAAGGCCGACTCCACCACCGACGAGGAGATCCGCCGCAAGGCGCTCACCTTCGTCTTCGTCGGCGGCGGCTTCGCCGGCGCGGAGACCGTCGGCGAGGTCGAGGACATGGCCCGGGACGCGGCCAAGTACTACAAGAACGTGTCCCGTGAGGACATGCGCTTCCTCCTCGTCGACGCGGCCGACAAGATCCTGCCCGAGGTCGGGCCGAAGCTCGGCACGTACGGCAGGGAGCACCTGGAGAGCCGGGGCGTGGAGGTCTACCTCTCCACCTCCTTGGACTCCTGCGTCGACGGTCACGTGGTGCTCAAGAACGGCCTGGAGGTCGACGCCGGCACCATCGTCTGGACGGCGGGTGTCAAGCCGAACCCGGCGCTGTCCCGCTTCGGCCTCCCGCTCGGCCCGCGCGGCCACATCGACTGCGAGCCCACCCTCCAGGTCAAGGGCACCGACTACATCTGGGCCGCGGGCGACAACGCCCAGGTGCCCGACCTCGCCGCCCGCAAGGCCGGCGTGGAGAACGCCTGGTGCCCGCCGAACGCCCAGCACGCGCTGCGCCAGGCCAAGGTGCTCGGCGACAACGTGGTGTCCGGCATGCGGGGCTTCCCGCAGAAGGACTACAGCCACGCCAACAAGGGCGCGGTCGCGGGCCTCGGCCTGCACAAGGGCGTGGCGATGATCGTCATGGGCAAGATGAAGATCAAGCTCAAGGGCCGTCTCGCCTGGTACATGCACCGCGGCTACCACGGTATGGCGATGCCGACCTGGAACCGCAAGATCCGCGTCTTCGCCGACTGGACCCTCGGCATGTTCCTCAAGCGCGAGGTCGTCGCGCTCGGCGCGCTGGAGTCCCCGCGCGAGGAGTTCTACGAGGCCGCCAAGCCGGCCCCGGTCGCCGCCGCCCCGAAGACCGAGGAGAAGGCCAAGGCCTCCTGACCTCCGGTCACCCGCACGTCCCGTGAAGGGGCCGTCTGCCATCCGTGGTGCAGACGGCCCCTTACGCATGGGCTTTGCCCAGACATGACGCGAACAGGGGACTGCGGCCGGGCCCCGGAGGTGTTTACGTGGTGTCGGATCACCGTCACGGAGGTGTGCGCCATGGCTGACGCCGCGTCGCGGCTGAAGGGGCTGCTGGAGCAGGCAGTGGGAAGTCCGATCCCGGTGCGCGTTCGCGCCTGGGACGGTTCGCAGGCGGGTCCGCCGGACACGCCGGTCCTGGTCGTCCGCAACCGGCGGGCCCTGCGCCGGCTGCTGTGGAAACCCGGCGAACTGGGCCTGGCCCGCGCCTGGGTGGCCGGCGACCTCGCGGTGGAGGGCGACCTCTACACCGCCCTGGACCTGCTCGCCGGCCTGATCTGGGAGCGCGGCGAGGACGCCCGCGGCCTCGGTGAGGCGCTGCGCGACCCCGAGGTGCGCTCCGCCGTACGAGGGCTGGTGAAGCTCGCCGGGCCGGCGCTGCCACCCGCCCCGCCCCCCGAGGAGGTGCGCAGACCCCGCCGGAACATGCACACCCGGCGCAGCGACAAACGCGCCGTCAGCCACCACTACGACGTCGGCAACGACTTCTACGAGATCGTCCTCGGACCGTCCATGGTGTACTCCTGCGCCTACTGGCCCGCCCCCGACAGCACGCTGGAGACCGCCCAGCACGACAAGCTCGAACTCGTCTGCCGCAAGCTCGGCCTGACGTCCGGTCAGCGCCTTCTCGACGTCGGCTGCGGCTGGGGCTCCATGGCCGTGCACGCCGCCCGCGAGCACGGCGTGCGCGTCGTCGGCATCACCCTGTCCCAGGAGCAGGCGGCGTACGCCCGCAAGCGCGTCGCCGACGAGGGGCTCACCGACCGGGTGGAGATCCGCGTGCAGGACTACCGGGACGTCACCGACGGACCCTACGACGCGATCTCCTCCATCGGGATGGCCGAGCACGTCGGCGCCGAGCGCTATCTGGCGTACGCCCGCACCCTGTACGGACTGCTCCGGCCGGGTGGACGGCTGCTCAACCACCAGATCGCGCGGCGCCCGGAGCGCGACGAGACCGCCTACGACGTGGACGCCTTCATCGACGCCTACGTCTTCCCGGACGGCGAGCTCGCCCCCGTCGGCACCACCGTCACCCAGCTGGAGCGCGCCGGCTTCGAGGTGCGCGACACGGAGTCGATCCGCGAGCACTACGCCCTCACCCTGCGCCGCTGGGTCGCCAACCTGGAGGCCGACTGGGCCCGCGCGGTGAAGCTGACCAGCCCCGGCCGCGCCCGCGTCTGGCAGCTGTACATGGCCGCCTCCGCGCTGGCCTTCGAGCACAACCGCATCGGCGTCAACCAGGTCCTGGCCGTCCGCACTCCGGACTCCGGCGCCTCCGGGGTGCCGCTGCGCTCGCGCACCTGGAACACCTGAACGGCCCAGGGCCCCGCCTCCGGAAGGAAGCGGGGCCCTGCCCCCCCGTACGCCCCTGGGCGCTGCTCGCGCTACTCCGACTTGATCGCCGCGAGCATGTTCAGGCGTGCCGCCCGGCGGGCCGGCCAGAGCGCCGCGAGCACCCCCACCGTCGCCGCCAGCAGCAGGAAGACCGCCATCCGCGCCCACGGCAGCACCAGTTCGTACGTCGCCATCCGCGAGCCCAGCAGCTCACCGGCGGCCCAGCCGAAGAACACGCCCAGGCCGACCCCCAGCACGCCGCCGAACAGGGAGATCACCAGGGACTCCAGGCGCACCATCCACTTGACGCCCCGGCGGTCCAGGCCGATGGCGCGCAGCATGCCGATCTCCTGGGACCGTTCGAAGACGGACATCGCCAGGGTGTTGACGACCCCGAGGACCGCCACGATCACCGCCATGGCCAGCAGACCGTAGAGCATGTTGAGGATCAGCGTGAACGTCTGCGCGATCTCGTTGGAGATGTCCTGCTTGTCCTGCACCCTGATGGCCGGGTTGCTGCCCAGGGCCTTCTCCAGCGCGTCCTTCGCCGACTCCGAGGCCCCGTCGGCGGTCTTCACCATGACCTGCATGTCGACCGGGTCCGGCTGGTGCGGGGCGAGGGTGGCGGTGTCGAGCATGATGCCGCTGATCATCTCGTTGCCCTCGTAGATCCCGGCGACCGTCAGCCGCTGCCGCGCGCCGTCCTCGTAGGTGACGGTGAAGCCCGACCCGGCCCGCCAGCCGTGCTCCTCGGCGGTGACGGCGTCCACGACCACGTCCGTGCCGCCGACCCGGAAGGAACCGCCGCGGACCGGGAGGTCGGTCAGCTCGCCGATGGTGGCACCGGTGACGCCGGTGAGGTTCTCCGTGCCGCCGTCGATCCGGGAGGGCGCGTTGCGCAGCGGACTGGTGGCGGTGACCCCGTCCGTCCGGCGCAGTGTCTCGGCGACGTCCGGGGACAGCGGGTTGTAGTTCGCCATGGAGACCACGTAGTCGGCCTCGATCGCGGCCGACGCCATCTTGTCGATCGACGTCTGCAGGCTGCCCGCCAGCACCGTCATACCGGTGATCAGGGTGAGGCCGATCATCAGCGCCGAGGCGGTGGCGGCGGTGCGGCGCGGGTTGCGCACCGAGTTCTGCCGGGCCAGCTTGCCGGCGACGCCGAACACGCGCAGTACCGGCGTCGCGGCGGCGATCAGCGGGCGGGACAGCAGCGGCGTCAGGACGAACACGCCGATGATCAGCAGCACCGCGCCGAGCCCCATCGGCGCCTGCCCGTCCGAGCCGTCCATCGTCGTGGCCGCGAGGACCACCGCGACGCCGGCCGCCGAGAACAGGGCGCCGAGGGTGTTGCGCAGCACCAGCGACCTGGTCGTCGCCCGGGCGTGCACGCTGCTCATCGCCGCCACCGGCGGGATCCTCGCGGCACGCCGGCCCGGCAGCCACGCCGCCAGCATGGTGATCAGGACGCCGACCGCGAGAGCCGCGCCGACCGTGCCCGGCGTGACCACCAGCGGGCCGTCCGGCACCGGCGCGTCGAGGCCGCCCATCAGGGAGCGCAGCCCGGCACCGATGCCGATGCCGGCCACGAGGCCGACCACGGCGGCGACCGCGCCGACCACGAACGCCTCGATCAGCACCGACCGGGTGACCTGGCGGCGGGAGGCGCCGACCGCCCGCAGCAGCGCCAGTTCCCTGGTGCGCTGGGCGACCAGCATGGTGAAGGTGTTGGCGATGATGAAGGTGCCGACGAAGAGCGAGATGCCCGCGAACACCAGCAGGCCCTGCCGCAGCCCGCCCATCGAGGCGGCGATCGTCTCCGCCTGGTCGGCGGCGAGCCGCTCGCCGGTCGTGGTCTCCACGGTGTCCCCGGGCAGCGCCTCGTCCAGCTCCGTCTTGAGCGCGGCCTGGGTGACGCCCGGCTCCGCCCGGACGTCGATCTCGTCGTAGGTGCCCACCTTGCCGAACAGGTGCTGCGCGGTCGCCGTGTCGAACAGGACGAGGCTGCCGCCGGCCGCGACGTTGCCGTCGTCGGTGGTGAAGACGCCGCTGACGACCGGGGTGAGGACCGGCCCGTCGACGGACAGCCGCACCGTGTCGCCCACCTGGTACCCGGTGCGCTCGGCGGTCTCGGAGTCGATGAGGATCTCGTCCCGGCCCCGGGGGGCGCGGCCGTCGGCCAGCGGGTACCGGGGGTCCTCCGGGCCCCAGTAGTTGCCGCCCCGGGTGCCGAAGTTGCCGCCGACCAGCTTGCCGTCCTGGTCGGCCAGGGCGGTGAAGCCCTCCACGACGCCGATCGCGGACGCCGCGCCGGGCACCCGGGCGCTCTCGTCGAGCAGGGACTCGGTCAGCTCCGGCTGCCGGCCGACCCGGTCGCCCTCGGCGTCCTGCGAGCGCGGCGTGACGGCGACGTCGACCTCGTCGAAGCCCTGGGCGGACCTGCTCTGGAAGGCCTCGGAGATGGTGTTGGTGAAGACCAGGGTCCCCGACACGAACGCCACGCCGAGCATCACGGCGAGGACGGTCATCAGGAGCCGGGCCTTGTGCGCGAGTACGTTGCGCAAGGCGGTGCGGAACATGGAAGTGTCAGTCCTCGGTCGGTGGATGAGGGGACGTCAGCTCGTGCGGCCCTTGGCGTCGAACCGCTTCATGAAGTCGAGGACCGACTCCGCGGTGGGCCCGTGCACCTCGTCCACGATCCGGCCGTCGGCGAGGAAGACGACCCGGTCGGCGTAGGCCGCCGCGACCGGGTCGTGGGTCACCATGACCACCGTCTGGCCCAGCTCGCGCACGGAGTTGCGCAGGAATCCCAGCACCTCGGCGCCGGAGCGGGAGTCCAGGTTGCCGGTCGGCTCGTCACCGAAGACGATCTCGGGGCGGGAGGCCAGGGCGCGGGCGACGGCGACGCGCTGCTGCTGACCGCCGGAGAGCTGCGCGGGGCGGTGGCCGAGCCGGTCGGACAGGCCGACCATCCCGATCACGGTGTCCAGCCACTGCCGGTCCGCCTTGCGCCCGGCGATGTCCATCGGAAGGGTGATGTTCTCCAGCGCGGTCAGCGTCGGCAGCAGGTTGAACGCCTGGAAGATGAAGCCGACCTTGTCGCGGCGCAACCTGGTGAGCTGCTTGTCCTTCAGGGAGCCCAGTTCGGTGTCGCCGATGCGCACCGAGCCGGAGGAGAAGGTGTCCAGACCGGCGACGCAGTGCATCAGGGTGGACTTGCCGGAGCCGGAGGGGCCCATGATCGCGGTGAACTCGGCCTGCCGGAAGTCGACGGAGACCCGGTCCAGGGCGACCACCTGGGTCTCGCCCTGCCCGTAGATCTTCGACAGGTCCGTGGCGCGCGCGGCCACGGCGGTGGTCCGGCCGGTGACGGGTGTGCTGGTCACGGGGTGACGCTCCTGGGGGACGACGGGTGGTGCTCGGGACGTGCTCCATCGTCTCGGCCGGGCGGCGCCGTGGAGTCAGCCGCTGTTCCGGTTCCGGAGGCAGTCTGGGGTCGCACTGCGGGCGCCCGTCTCATCCCTGGGGATGACGGACGGGCCCTGCGGCACCCCCGGAGGGGCCACCTGTCGAGAACAGGTGGAGCCCCCTCGTTCGGGCGGTGAAATTCCGTCATTCCGCATGCACGGCCGACCCTCGCACGCAAGGCTATTGGCAAGTGACGACGGCTTGCCCCGCCTGCTGATGCCCCCTCAGACGTCAATAAAATAAGACAACATCGGTCCGCCCGTCCGCTGTTCGGGGGATGCGTCCCGCTAGGCTCGGGGCGCTCGATGCGGAGCCCATGGCCTGCCCGGATGGTGGAATGCAGACACGGCGAGCTTAAACCTCGCTGCCCCTCGCGGGCGTACCGGTTCGAGTCCGGTTCCGGGCATCTCCGACGGCTGTCGGCCGGTTGCTCCGCGCATCGCTGACTTCACCGCGCAACCGTTGACACCCGGCGTACGGGGCGGAGACTCACCCTTCGGAACATGCGGGCCGGGATCCTGGAACAGGGGACGGTGGACGTGCTCCGCGCGGCCGGGGCCGGGGAGCGGACGGACCGCGGGGGGCTGCGGCACGACGGCATCGAACTGCGCTTCGACCGGTGCCGCCACCGCGTCCCCGCCGACGGCCAACGGCTGCGGCGCGGGCCGATCACCCGGAAGGCGGTCACGCCCCCGCGCTCCTTCGTGCACGAGCCGATGCGGCGCGGACGGCTCTTCCCGGCCGTCGACGCCCGCGCACATCGCGCCGCCGGCCGACGCCAAGGGCCTCAACCCCGCCGTCGGCGACGTCGTCACCTTCGCCCGGGCACTGACCCGCCGGTGGCGGCCGGGTTCCACCGGGCTGCTCGACGCCTGCTCAAAGACCTGCCTGCGCCGCGTTTGGCAGGCCGAGCGGTTCTCGTACGCCATGACGACGCTGCTGCGCCGCGCCCCGGACGCCACCACCGCCTTCCAGGACCGGCTCCGGCTCGCCCGGCTGGAGCGGATCGCCTCCTCGCGGGCCGCGGAGACCGACCTGGCCGAGGCCCACACCGGGTTCCCGCTGCACTGATCACCCGGGCCACCCGCGCGCTTGATCACCGACCGGTCCCGGCCGTGTACCGAGTTCGTCAGGAATGACGTGCTCCGCAGGCGGGAATCAGGCATCCGGCTAGCGTGTTGCGCAGCACGAGGAGGGAAAGATCCTCCCCAAGCACTAGGGTCATTCCTTTGCCTGTCTATTACTCTTGAGCCAAGGCTACGCAGGGTGGCCATGGAGGAGTGAAATGAGGAGCAGCAACCCGGTCTTCTCGCGACGGGGGTTCAGCCGCGACAACGGCTACGCGGGCTTCAACACCGCGCCGCAGGCCGGGGGCGCAGCTGTGGGCACCCAGGGCACCCCGTACGCGCAGGGCAACCCCTACGCCCAGCCCGGCGCCAGCCCGTACGCGCAGAACCCTTACGCACAGAACCCGTACGCCCAGCAGGACCTGCAGCACGGCGCCCCGCCGCAGGCCCCGGCCGGCGCCGGCCGGATGACGATGGACGACGTCGTCATGCGCTCGGCGATGACGCTCGGCACGGTCGTCGTCGGTGCCGTCCTCGCCTGGGCGCTGCTGCCGGTGTCGTCCGGCAGCTACGGCCTGGCGATCGGCGCCGCGCTGATCGCCTTCGTCCTGGCGATGGTGCAGTCCTTCAAGCGCAAGGCCTCGCCCGCGCTGATCCTGTCCTACGCCGCGTTCGAGGGTGTCTTCCTCGGCGTGATCAGCGAGATGTTCAACACCGCGTGGTCCGGCGCGCCCTTCCAGGCGGTGCTCGGCACGATGGCGGTCTCGGGCGCCACGCTGCTCGTCTACAAGGCCGGCTGGGTCCGCGTCACCGCGCGCTACGCCCGGATCGGCATGGCGATCGCCATCGCCTTCGTCCTGGTCATGGCCGTCAACCTGCTGCTGGTCGCCTTCGGCGTCGCCGAGGACGGCGGACTGCGCAGCATGGGTCCGCTCGGTGCGATCGTGGGCATCATCGCGATCGTGCTCGGCGCGTTCTTCCTGACGCTGGACTTCAAGCAGGTCGAGGACGGCATCGCCTACGGCGCTCCGCGCGAGGAGTCCTGGCTGGCCGCGTTCGGCCTGACCATGACGCTCGTGTGGATCTACATCGAGATGCTGCGGCTGGTCGCCATCTTCAGCGGCGACGACTGAGCGACGACTGAGTGACGGCGCGCGGCCGACCGCCGCCGCGCACGCCGCAGGACGCGAAGGGCCCCGGGTTCGACCCGGGGCCCTTTTCGCTGTCCGCGCGCTCAGAGCAGCTTGCGCGCGGCCCTCCTCAGGTCGTACTCGTGGATGATCGCCTTGGCGTGGCCGTACGCCAGGTCGTACTCGTGGCGCAGCCAGCTGACCTTCTCCTCGAAGCGGAGAGCGGGGCCTTCCTCGACGGTGCGCAGCCAGTCGCCGACTTCGCGACCGGTGCAATGGGGGATGCGGGCGAGCAGATTGCGATGGGTCTCCTCGGAGAAGACTTGGGACATCGGCGCCTCCGGACGCAATCGGGTGTAAGCCGGTCCTTCAGGTCACCGTGCCTGAGCGTTCGTCCGTTGGCAACAGTGCGGGTAGCCTGCGGCCGTGGTGGATACGACGCGTCTGATCAGTGCGGTTGACCAATTCGCGGACCGGTTGCGGGCGGCGCCGCAGAGCCGGTTGCAGCGGGGCGCCGCCGCCGAGGCGCTGGCGCTGGCCAGGGAGTTCGCGCGGTGGGCCCAGTCGGTGGAGGCGCCGGGCAGTGAGCCGCGGGAGATGCCGGACGCGGGGATGTTCGCGGCGGCGGACCAGATCAGCGTCGCGGGGCGGGATCTGGCCGTCGTGCTGACGAGCGAGGCCGAGGTGGAGGAGGCCGTGCGGGCGGTGGGGGAGGCCCAGAAGCGGGCGGGGGTCTAGTGCCAAGGCCGTGAAGTTTGCGGCTGGTGCGTGTTGTCAAGGGCCTGCGCTCGCGAG
>NZ_JBHMCY010000072.1:0-41776 GCF_042430725.1 Streptomyces cinereospinus
CGGCCCCGGCCGGCACCGCGGGTGGCGACCGCGCGGGACGAGCCGTGGGCGCCGCGCGGCACGGTGGTGGACCGGCCGCGGACGGCGCCCGTGCGGCGGACCCGGCCCGGCACCGGCCGGACGGTCGAGGTGGACGCGGACGGGCTGCCGGTCCACCCGCTGCTGCTCGCCGCGCGCCCCGGACCCGCCACCCGGACCCGACGCCTCGCCGCCCCGGACCCCGTCGCCCGCCGCGCCCGCCCGAGGTCCGCCACCCGGCACCCCCATCCCGGACCGACATACCGAGCATCTCCGCCTTCATCATGTGAACTCCCGCGCCCCGCAAGGACTTTCTCGGTTGCACCTCTTGACGGCCGGGTCGGCCGGGAGCACATTGGCCGCGCAACCCTTGGCTGAGAGCGCTCTCAACCCCCCACCGGCGCTCTCGGACGGGCACCCGCGCATCCCCACTCCGTACCGGGAGGACCCCCATGAGCGACACCTCCGGCACCCCCGGCAGACGCAGGCCCCACCGGCGGGCCCTCGTCGCCGTCCTGAGCGCCCTGGGCCTGGCCGCGCTCGCCGCCACGGCCGTGACGCCGACCGCGACCGCGGCCGCGCCGCCGCCCCCGTCGGGCTGGACGCAGGTCTTCGTCGACGACTTCGACGGGGCCGCCGGCTCCGGCGTCAACACGGCCAACTGGCAGTACGCCACCGGCAAGGGCTACCCGGGCGGCCCCGCCAACTGGGGCACCGGCGAGATCGAGACGATGACGAACAGCACCAGCAACGTCTCCCTCGACGGCAGCGGCAACCTCCGCATCACCCCGCGCCGCGACGCGGCCGGCAACTGGACCTCGGGCCGCATCGAGACCAACCGCACCGACTTCCAGCCCCCGGCCGGCGGCAGGCTGCGCGTCGAGGCGCGGATCCAGATGCCGAACGTCACCGGCGCGGCCGCCCGCGGCTACTGGCCCGCCTTCTGGATGCTGGGCGCCCCGTTCCGCGGCAACTACTGGAACTGGCCGGGCGTCGGCGAACTGGACATCTTGGAGAACGTCCAGGGCATGAACACCGTCTGGGCGACGATGCACTGCGGCACCTCACCCGGCGGCCCGTGCAACGAGACCACGGGCATCGGCGGTTCCACCGCCTGCCCCGGCGCCACCTGCCAGTCCGGCTTCCACACGTACCGCATGGAGTGGGACCGCTCCACCGCCGTGGAGGAGATCCGCTTCTACGTCGACAGCACCCACTACCACACCGTGCGGGAGAACCAGGTCGACGCGGCCACCTGGGCCAACGCCACCGACCACGGCTACTACATCATCCTCAACGTGGCGATGGGCGGCGGCTTCGTGGACGCCTTCGGCGGCGGCCCGGACGCCGCCACGGTCCCCGGTCACCCGATGGTCGTCGACTACGTCCAGGTGCTGTCGGCCGGCGGGGGCGGTACCACGCCCCCGCCGACCGGCAACCGCGACGCCTACGGCACCATCCAGGCCGAGTCCCACGACGGGCAGTCCGGCACGATGACGGAGGGCACCACCGACACGGGCGGCGGCCAGAACATCGGCGCGCTCGCCAACGGCGACTGGGCCCTCTACCGGGGCGTCAACTTCGGCTCCACCCCGGCCCGGCAGTTCAGCGCCCGGGTCGCGAGCGGCGCCGGAGCGGGGGTGAGCGGACTGGTCGAGGTGCGCCTGGACAGCCGCGGCAACGCACCCGTCGGCAGCATCGCCCTGGGCAACACCGGCGGCTGGCAGTCCTGGCGGACGGTCCCGGCCAACATCCCCGGCGTCACCGGCACCCACGACGTCTACCTCACCTTCACCAGCGGCCAGCCGGCCGACTTCGTGAACGTCAACTGGTTCACCTTCGGCCGCTAGCGGCCGCACCGTTCCGGGCGGGGTCCACGCGGCGCGTGGGCCCCGTCGCCGTGTCAGCGCAGCTCCGCCCGGAAGGCGGCCGGGGTCAGCTCCGTGTGCTGGTGGAAGAACTTGGAGAAGTTGGCCGCGTCCGGGAAGCCGACCGCCGCGCCGACCCGGCCGATGGGCAGGTCGGTGTGGGCGAGGAGGCGTTTGGCCTCCAGCACGACGCGCTGGTCGATGAAGCCCTTGGGGGTGTCGCCGGTGGCGGCGCGGACCGCGCGGACCAGGGTGCGGCGGGAGTAGCCGAGGGCGTCGGCGTAGGCGCTGACGCTGTGGTTGGTGGCGAAGTCCCGCTCGACCGCGTCCCGGAAGAGCGTGAAGGTGGTGTCCGCCCGCCGCGCGGCCGCCGCCGAGCTGGCCGCCAGATGGGACAGGCGGAGCAGGAACGCGCTGAGCGAGTGGCGCAGCAGGGCGGTGTGCAGGCTCAACGGGAGCGTGGCCGCGTCCTCGTACTCGCGCCGCAGCTGGGCCAGTGAGGCGCGCAGGGCCGCGAGCCGGGGTGCGTCGGGGCGCAGCAGGGGCGGGAGGTCGTGCCGGTACAGGCCGGCGGCCTCCACCGTGGTCCGGGGCAGGAAGCCGGGCTGCATGGTGAGCACCGTTCCGAGGTACCCGCTCGTGGCCGTGAAGCGGTGTACCTGTCCCGGGCGGATCCACAGCACGTCGCCGGCGCTCGCCTCGTACTCGGTGAAGTCGACCATGTGCCGCACCGGTCCGCCGTCGAAGATCATCACGGCGTGGAAGTCGATGCGGTGGATGCGGTCGAGGGGAGCGTCGGAGTGCCAGGTGTGACCGGGATCCATCGATCCGACGCGCATGCCGACGCCGCAGACGCTGCGTTCGGCCGGGAAGGCGAGGGTCCGGATGCCGTCCTGCCCGTCCTCACCTTGGATGTGTCTGTCCGCCATGTCCTTCTCGTGCCGTCCCGATGCCCGTGGGGTGTCCCACTTTCACCACAGGCTGGCACATCCCAACCTTCCGTCAAAAAAGTCAGACTTTTAAGGTCGAACGCGTCCGACCAGCCAGAACGCTGGTTTCCGTGACCTTTTGAAGAGGACTGGCTACAGATGAGCGCGCACACACCCGACGCTCCCGGCGGCCCGGAGCGGACCGAACTCGACCGGCGTGCCGTCGACACCGCCCGCCCGCCGGCGGCCGATGCCGTGCAGCGGGCCGACCCCGCCCCGCACGGCCTGGCCCTCACCCCTCAGGCCGTACCGGCGTACGAGCCGAACGAGGACGCGGCGCGCGGCGGTTACGTGCTGTTCGAGGCCGAGGGCGGCACGCCGCAGGTGGTCCTGATCGCCACCGGTCATGAGGTGCAGCCGGCCGTCGCGGCGCGCGAACGGCTCCAGGATGCCGGGGTGCCCACCCGGGTGGTGTCGATGCCGTCCGCGGAGTGGTTCGAGGAACAGCCGCGCGCCTACCGCGAGCGGGTGCTGCCGCCGTCCGTGAAGGCGCGTGTCGCTGTCGGGGCGGGGGTGGGTCTGACGTGGTACCGCTTCGTAGGTGACACAGGACGCCTCGTCTCCCTCGAACACCTCGGCGCCTCCGCCGACGCCGCGACCCTGTTCGCCGAGTTCGGCCTCACCGCCGAGCACGTCGTCGCCGCGGCCCGGGAATCGCTGGCCGCCGCGCGTGGTTGATCCGATCGCCAGAAAGAAGATGATCACTGTGACCCGAGCATCCGCGACCGCGGGAGCACTCAAGCGACTGTCCGACGAGGGCGTGTCGATCTGGCTGGACGACCTGTCACGCGAGCGGATCACCTCCGGCGGCCTCGCCGAGCTGGTCCGGACCCGGCACGTCGTGGGCGTCACCACCAACCCGTCCGTCTTCCGGGACGCCATCGGCTCCGGCGAGGGGTACGAGGAGCAGCTCGCCGACCTCGCCGTGCGCGGCGTCACGGTCGACGAGGCCGTGCGCATGATGACCACCGCCGACGTCCGGGCCGCCGCGGACGTGCTGCGCCCGGTGTACGACGCCACCGGCGGCCGGGACGGCCGGGTCTCCATCGAGGTCGACCCGCGCCTCGCGCACGACACCCGCGCGACCGTGGCCGAGGCCCGCCAGCTGGCCTGGCTGGTGGACCGGCCCAACGTGATGATCAAGATCCCGGCCACCGGGGCGGGCCTGCCCGCTGTCACCGAGGTGATCGGCGCCGGCATCAGCGTCAACGTCACGCTGATCTTCTCGCTGGAGCGCTACCGCGAGGTCATGGACGCCTACCTGGGCGGCCTGGAGAGGGCGCAGGCGGCGGGGATCGACCTGGCCGGCATCCACTCCGTGGCGTCCTTCTTCGTCTCCCGGGTGGACAGCGAGATCGACAAGCGGCTGACGGTGCTGGGCACCCCCGGGGCGCTGGCGCTCAAGGGCCGGGCGGCGCTCGCCAACGCGCGGCTCGCCTACGCGGCGTACGAGGAGGTGTTCGGTTCCGCCGGCCGTGCGACGCCCTCCGGTGACCGGTGGACCGTGCTGGCCGGGTCGCGGGCGAACAAGCAGCGCCCGCTGTGGGCCTCGACCGGGGTGAAGGACCCCGCGTACAAGGACACCCTGTACGTGGAGGACCTGGTCGCGCCCGGCACGGTCACCACCATGCCGGAGGCCACCCTGGACGCCACCGCCGACCACGGCGACATCCACGGCGACACGGTCAGCGGCGGCTACGCGCAGGCGCGGGCCGATCTGGCCGCCGTGGAGCGGCTGGGGATCTCCTACGACGAGGTGGTGCGGCAACTGGAGGACGAGGGGGTCGCCACGTTCGAGGCGGCCTGGCAGGAGCTGCTGGACGCGGTGACGAAGTCGCTGACCGGTAAGGGAGTTGACGGGGAATGAGCACGGAACCGACCACGAGCGAAGAGGGTGTCGAGGAGGCGTCGGCACCGGCCGGCGCCCCGGCCACCGGGGAGCCGGCCGCCGGGGACGGGCCCGCGCCGGCCGGCCCCTCCCCCGACTGGAGCAATCCGCTGCGCGACGCGCGGGACCGCCGCCTGCCCCGGATCGCCGGCCCGTCGGGGCTGGTCATCTTCGGCGTCACCGGCGACCTGTCCCGCAAGAAGCTGATGCCGGCCGTCTACGACCTGGCCAGCCGGGGTCTGCTGCCGCCGGGCTTCTCGCTCGTCGGGTTCGCCCGCCGGGACTGGGCGGACCAGGACTTCGCCGAGGTCGTGCACGACGCGGTGCGCGAGCACGCGCGGACGCCGTTCCGCGAGGAGGTCTGGCAGCAGCTCGCCGAGGGCATGCGGTTCATCCCCGGCGACTTCGACGACGACGAGGCCTTCAAGCAGCTGCACTCCGCCGTGGAGGAGCTGGACGCCTCGCGGGGCACCAGCGGCAACTACGCCTTCTACCTGTCCGTGCCGCCGAAGTTCTTCCCCAAGGTCGTCCAGCAGCTGAAGAAGCACGGGCTGGCCGACGCCCCGGAGGGCTCCTGGCGGCGCGCGGTGATCGAGAAGCCGTTCGGCCACGACCTGGCGTCGGCCCAGGAGCTGAACGCGATCGTGCACGACGTGTTCGACCCGGAGCAGGTGTTCCGGATCGACCACTACCTGGGCAAGGAGACCGTCCAGAACATCCTGGCGCTGCGCTTCGCCAACCAGATGTTCGAGCCGATCTGGAACCGGTCCTTCGTGGACCACGTGCAGATCACCATGGCCGAGGACATCGGCATCGGCGGCCGGGCGGGCTACTACGACGGCATCGGCTCGGCCCGGGACGTGATCCAGAACCACCTGCTCCAGCTGCTCGCGCTGACCGCGATGGAGGAGCCCGCCTCCTTCGACGCCTCGTCGCTGCTGACGGAGAAGCTGAAGGTGCTCAAGGCGGTGAAGCTGCCGGAGGACCTCGGCCGGCACACCGTGCGCGCCCAGTACACGGCCGCCTGGCAGGGCGGCGCGAAGGTGCGCGGCTACCTGGAGGAGGACGGCATCGACCCGGCCTCCACCACCGACACCTACGCCGCGATCAAGCTGAACGTCGACAACCGGCGCTGGGCGGGCGTGCCCTTCTACCTGCGCACCGGCAAGCGCCTGGGCCGCCGGGTCACGGAGATCGCGGTGGTCTTCCAGCGGGCGCCGCACTCCCCCTTCGACTCCACCGCCACCGAGGAGCTCGGCAAGAACGCGATCGTGATCCGCGTGCAGCCGGACGAGGGCATGACGGTCCGGTTCGGTTCGAAGGTGCCGGGCACGTCGATGGAGATCCGGGACGTGACCATGGACTTCGCCTACGGCGAGTCCTTCACGGAGTCCAGCCCGGAGGCGTACGAGCGGCTCATCCTGGACGTCCTGCTGGGTGACGCCAACCTGTTCCCGCGACACCAGGAGGTGGAGGAGTCCTGGAAGATCCTCGACCCGATCGAGGAGTACTGGGCCGCGCACGGCAGGCCCGCGCGGTACGTCGCGGGCAGCTGGGGTCCCGAGGAAGCCGACGAGATGCTCGCACGAGACGGACGGAGCTGGCGCAGGCCATGAAGATCGACCTGACCGACACCACGGCAAGCAAGATCAACAAGGCGCTGGTGCAGGGTCGCCGCGCCATCGGCACGCCCGCTGTGGGCATGGTCCTGACGATGGTCGTCGTCACGGACGAGGAGAACGCCTACGACTCGGTCAAGGCGGCCGAGCAGGCCTCGCACGAGCACCCCTCGCGCACCCTGGTCGTCATCAAGCGGCACGCCCGCACCTCCCGGGACCGCACGCAGTCCCGCCTCGACGCCGAGGTGCGGGTGGGCGCCGACGCGGGCACCGGCGAGACGGTGGTGCTGCGCACCCACGGCGAGGTGTCCGACCACGCCGACTCCGTGGTGCTGCCGCTGCTGCTGCCGGACGCCCCGGTCGTCGTGTGGTGGCCGGTGGACGCCCCCGAGGTGCCCGCGGAGGACCCGCTGGGGGCGCTCGCCCAGCGCCGGATCACCGACATGTACGCCGTGCAGGCACCGCTGGCCGCGCTGGAGTCGCGGGCCCGGTCCTACGCGCCCGGCGACACCGACCTGGCCTGGACCCGCCTGACCCCCTGGCGCTCGATGCTGGCGGCGGCCCTGGACCAGGCCAGGCTGCGGATCACCGCGGCGGCCGTGGAGAGCGAGGCCGACAACCCCAGCGCCGAGCTGCTGGCCCGCTGGCTGGAGGCACGGCTGCACGTCCCGGTCGACCGGGTGGAGACCACGGGCCCGGTGGTGACCGGCGTCCGGCTGGGCACGGAGAGCGGCGAGATCGTCATCGACCGGCCCGAGGGCCCGCTGGCCACGCTGTCCCTGCCGGGCCAGCCGCCGCGCACCCTGGCGCTGAAGGTGCGCGCCACCTCCGAACTGATCGCCGAGGAGCTCCGGCGCCTCGACGCGGACGAGATGTACGCCGTCGCCCTGCGGGGCGAGGGCACCGAGGAGACGCTCTCCCATGTCTGACACCCCCGTGCTGACGCGGCGGCCCGAGTGGACCGCCCTGGAGGACCACCGCGCGCAGGCGATGCGGCGGCCCCGCCTGCGCGACCTGTTCGCGGCCGACCCCCGGCGCGCCGAGCGGTACGTCGTACGGGTCGGTGACCTGCGCGTCGACTACTCCAAGCACCTGATCACCGACGAGACGCTCGTGCTGCTGCGGGAACTGGCCGCCGCCACCGGCGTGGCCGGACTGCGCGACGCCATGTTCCGCGGCGACCGCATCAACACCACCGAGGACCGGGCGGTGCTGCACACCGCGCTGCGCGCGCCGCGGGACGCGGTGGTCGAGGTCGACGGCGAGAACGTGGTCCCCCGGGTGCACGCCGTCCTGGACCGGATGGGCGCCTTCGCCGACCGGGTCCGCTCCGGGGAGTGGACCGGTCACACCGGCCGGCGCATCCGCAACGTCGTCAACATCGGCATCGGCGGCTCCGACCTCGGCCCGGCGATGGCGTACGAGGCGCTGCGCGCGTACACCGACCGCTCGCTGACGTTCCGGTTCGTGTCGAACGTCGACGGTGCCGACCTGCACGAGGCGGTCCGCGACCTGGACCCGGCCGAGACGCTGTTCGTGGTGGCGTCCAAGACGTTCACCACGATCGAGACGATCACCAACGCCACCTCGGCGCGCTCGTGGCTGCTGGCCGGCCTCGACGGCGACGCCAAGGCGGTCGCCCGGCACTTCGTCGCCGTGTCGACGAACGCGGGGAAGGTCACCGAGTTCGGCATCGACCCGGACAACATGTTCGAGTTCTGGGACTGGGTCGGCGGACGCTACTCCTACGACTCGGCGATCGGCCTGCCGCTGGTGATCGCGATCGGCCCGGAGCGGTTCCGGGAGATGCTCGACGGGTTCCGGACCGTCGACGAGCACTTCCGCACCGCGCCCGCCGAGGCCAACGCCCCGCTGATCATGGGCCTGCTGGGCATCTGGTACGGCAACTTCTTCGCGGCCGAGTCCCACGCGGTGCTGCCGTACAGCCACTACCTCTCCCGGTTCACGGCCTATCTGCAACAGCTCGACATGGAGTCCAACGGCAAGTCGGTGGACCGGGACGGGCGCCCGGTGGGGTGGCACACCGGGCCGGTGGTGTGGGGCACGCCCGGCACCAACGGGCAGCACGCCTACTACCAGCTGATCCACCAGGGCACCCGGCTCGTTCCCGCCGACCTGATCGGCTTCGCCCGCCCGGCCGGTGAGCTGAGCGACGAGCTGCGGGCCCAGCACGACCTGCTGATGGCCAACCTGTTCGCGCAGGGGCAGGCGCTCGCCTTCGGCAAGACCGCCGACGAGGTCCGCGCGGAGGGCGTGCCCGAGGAGCAGGTGGCGCACCGCACCTTCCAGGGCGACCACCCGACCACCACGATCCTGGCCCCGCGGCTGACCCCGTCGGTCCTCGGACAGCTGGTCGCGCTGTACGAGCACAAGGTGTTCGTCCAGGGCGCCGTCTGGCACATCGACTCCTTCGACCAGTGGGGCGTGGAACTCGGCAAGGTCCTCGCCCGGCGCGTCGAGCCCGCCCTGACCGGGGGCGCGGAAGTGCCCGGTCTCGACCCCTCCACGGCCGCGCTCGTGGCCGCCTACCGCGAATTCAGGAAGTGAGCTGACATGCAGATCGGTCTTGTTGGTCTGGGCAAGATGGGCGGCAACATGCGCGAGCGCCTGCGCAACGCCGGCCACGAGGTCGTCGGGTACGACACCAACCCCGAGCTCTCCGACGTGGACAACCTGGTCGAGCTCGCCGACCGGCTCGCCGCGCCGCGCGTGGTCTGGGTCATGGTCCCCGCGGGCGCCGTCACCCAGAGCGTCATCGACCAGCTGGCGAGCGTCCTCAAGCCCGGTGACACCGTCGTGGACGGCGGCAACTCGCGCTGGACGGACGACGAGAAGCACGCCGCGGAGCTCGGCAAGCACGGCATCCGTTTCGTCGACGCGGGCGTCTCGGGCGGCGTGTGGGGCCTGAAGAACGGCTACGCGCTGATGGTCGGCGGCGAGCAGGAGCACGTCGAAGCGCTGCGGCCGCTCTTCGACGCGCTCAAGCCGGAGGGCCCGTACGGCTACGTCCACGCGGGCAAGGTGGGCGCCGGGCACTTCGCGAAGATGGTCCACAACGGCATCGAGTACGCCATGATGCAGGCCTACGCCGAGGGCTGGGAGCTGCTGGAGAAGGTCGACTCGGTCGACAACGTCCGGGAGGTCTTCCGCTCCTGGCAGGAGGGCACCGTCATCCGCTCCTGGCTGCTCGACCTCGCGGTCAGCGCCCTCGACGAGGACCAGCACCTGGAGAAGCTGCGCGGCTACGCGGAGGACTCCGGCGAGGGCCGCTGGACGGTGGAGGCGGCGATCGACAACGCCGTGCCGCTGCCCGCGATCACGGCCTCCCTCTTCGCGCGGTTCGCCTCGCGGCAGGAGGACTCGCCGCAGATGAAGATGATCGCGGCGCTGCGCAACCAGTTCGGCGGCCACGCCGTCGAGTCCTCGCAGAAGTGACCGGCGTGGGGGATCTGCTGCTGGTCCGCCACGGTGAGACGGAGTGGAGCGTCACGGGACAGCACACCAGCTGGACCGACCTGCCCCTGACCGGGCACGGCGAGGAACAGGCCACGTCCCTCGCTCCCCTCCTCACCGGCCGGACCTTCGCGCTGGCGCTGACCAGCCCGCTGGGCCGCGCGGCACGCACCGCCGAACTGGCGGGCGTCAACAGGGCCGTACCGGACCCCGATCTGCACGAATGGGACTACGGCGGCTACGAGGGCGTCACCACCCGGGAGATCCACCGCACGCGTCCGGGCTGGGACCTGTGGACGGACGGGGTGCCGCCGGGCGCGGAGGGGCACCCCGGCGAGTCCCCGGCCGAGGTCGGCGCGCGCGCCGACCGGGTGCTGGCCCGGGTCGGCGACGCGCTCGCCGGCGGTGACGTGGTGCTGGTGGCACACGCCCACTTCCTGCGGGTCCTCGCGGCCCGCCGGCTCGGGCTGCCGCCCGCCGGCGGGCGGTTGTTCCAGCTGGCGACGGGCACGGTGAGCCGGCTGTCGACGGAGCACGGCCGGCCGGTCGTCGCGGAGTGGAACGTACGGCCGTAAGTGCCGTGTTGACACCGGCGGTTCGGCCGGGCCAGAGTCGCCCGCGATGGAGACCGACGATCTGACCCCGGCCGAACTGCGGGTGTGGCGGGCCTTCCCGCGCGGGACCGACGTGGACCTGCGCACCACGGAGGACGCGGACCCGGCGGCGGGCAGCGCGTGGGGGCCGGAGCGCACCGTCCGGGCGGCCGTGCTGCGCTCGCTGCTGCTCAACGGGCCCCGGGAGGACGGCGAGACGGCGCTGCTGAGCCTGGCGGGCGCCCGCGTCACGGGAGTGCTCGACCTGCAGTACGCGACGATCGAGGTCCCCGCCCGGCTGCGGCACTGCCACTTCGACGAGGTGCCCCGCCTGTACGGCTGCCGGCTGCGCGAGCTGAACATCAGCGAGTCGGTACTGCCCGGCCTGGTTGCGCACGGCGTGCACGTCGAGGGCATCCTGCGCATGACCCGGTCCCGGTTCCGGGGGGTGGTGCGGCTCGGCGGGGCGCAGATCGCCGGAAGCCTGTACCTGGAGGGCGCCGAGATCAGCGCGCCGGACCCGCAGACGCCGGCCCTCCAGCTCAACCAGGTGACCGTGGGCGACGACCTGTGGGCGCCCGGGCTGCGGGTCGAGGGCGAGATACGGCTCAGCGGCGCCGGCATCGGCGGGACGGTCAACCTCAACGAGGTCCGGCTCAGCCATCTCGGGCACGCGGCCCTGGACGCCGAGACGCTCGGTGTCGGCGGACACGTCCTGGTGCGGTACGCGCGGGTACGGGGCTGGATGAGCCTGCGCGGCGCGCGGATCGGGGGGCGCCTGGACCTGTCGTACACGCAGTTGTCCAACCCCGGCGAGGCGGCGCTGCGGGCGAGCAGCAGCACCATCGGCGAGCTGTGGCTGCGCAACGGCCCGCCCCTGGACGGCACCCTCAACCTGCGCCGCGCCCAGCTGGAGGTGCTGTTCCTGGACTCGGCGATGGTGCCGGAGCGGGTCCTGCTCAGCAGCCTGACCTACACCTCCCTCATCCCGCACGAGCCGGCGGAACGCCGCCTGCCCATGCTGGAACGCGACGGCGACGGCTACGTGCCGCACGCCTACGAGCAGTTGTCCGCCGGCTACCAGCGGATCGGCGACGACCGCGCCGCCCGGGCGGTCCGGCTCGCCAAGGAGCGCCGTCACCGCGCCACGCTCTCCGGGGCCGGCCGGCTGTGGGGCCTGTTGCAGGACGCCACCGTCGGCTACGGCTACCGGCCGCTGCGGGCGGCGGGGTGGCTGCTGTCGCTGCTGTGCGTCGGCTCCCTCGTGTACGCCCTGCACCATCCGCCCGCGCTGAAGCCGTCCGAGGCGCCCGCCTTCCACCCGGTGTTCTACACGCTGGACCTGCTGCTGCCGGTGATCTCCTTCGGCCAGGAGCCCGCGTTCGCCCCGGAGGGCCGCTACCAGGCGCTGGCCTACGTCCTGGTGCTGACCGGCTGGATCCTGGCCACCACGGTCGCCGCCGGCGTGAGCCGGACGATCAGCCGCCAGTGACCGCTCTCGCGGCGTGCTGGGCGGGCGGCCGGACCGGGGCGTTCCGCGCGCCGTTGCCGCGGCGGCCGCCGTCGCGCCGGACCGGCTCGAAGAAGACCCGGCCACCGGTCCGGGTGCGGCAACGGCGGCAGACGCCGTACGGGTCGCGGTCGCGCAGGACGCCGAGGTCGCGGTAGACCGCCCCGGCCCCGGGGGCCCGGCATTGTCAGTGGCGTGCTGAAGAATGCGGCGTTGAGAGATCAACAACGGCCGAGCCGGGTAGTAGGTCTCGAGCAGCCACCCGCGAAAGGTCCCGATGATGCCGCTCACCTCCGACCACGCGCACGCCTCGCAGGGCCGACGTCCGGCCCGGCTCGTCTCCGGCAGCCGGTCCTCGGCACCGGTCGGTCCGGTCGGCGCGGACATCGCGCGCATCATCTCCGACCCGAGCACGCCGGTGTTCGTGACCGTGCACGCCGGCGGCCGCCGCCGCTACAGCTACTGGCGGCCGTACGACCCGGCGACGGGCCGGGGCAGTTGCTACGTCGCCCTGCCCACCGACGAGTGCGACCGGCTGCACGCGGCCGGCCGGATCACCCTCGGCGAGCCGGTCGTCGACCCGACCAAGACAACCTACCGGGTCCGTCCGGTGCGCACTCCGGCGAGGGCGCTGCGGGTGGTGCCCACGCCCACCCTCGCGGCCTGACCTGGGCGCCGCCGCCACGTCGCCCGCCGCCCGCCGCCCGGGAGGTCCAGCCCGCCCCGCGCACGCCGGCCGGCCCTGGGCGGGGGCGGCCCGCCGTGCGCACGGTCGGCGGCACCCGGCGCGTGCGCACCGGCCGGGGCGTCCCCGGCGGCTGCCACGGCACGCGGCGCTCCCGGCGGCTGCCACCGGTCAGGCCCCGGTCGGGTCGGCCGGGCGCGCGTCACGGCAGCGGGCGTTCCCGGTGCTCAGCCCTCCGCGCCCGCCACGCGCTGGTCCGTCGCGCTCCAGGCGTACTGGAGCCAGTCGCTCAGGGTGACGGCGCCCAGGCCGGCGCAGAGCAGGCGGGTGGCCCGGGGCGCGCCGACGTAGGAACCGACCAGGGCGGCGGCCACCCAGGCGGAGGTGCAGAAGGGGCAGACGACCAGGTCCCCGACGGCACGGCGGACCCCGCTGCCGCGCGGCGCGTCCATGACCTCCCCGGCGTGGGCGTCCTCCTCCCGGCGGGTGAAGGGGGCGCGCAGGAAGCTGGTGATCCGGTCCTTGGTCAGCAGCCGGGACGCCTTGAACGTGGCCGCCCCCAGCAGCACCAGGTCCCAGGGCGGCACCCGGTCGGGCAGCGGCACGCCACGACGGCGCGCGGTCACCGCGAACAGCGCGACGCCCGCGGTGAACGTGCCGGCGAGCGCCGCGTAGCCCTTCAGGGGCACCTCGCCGGCGCTGTCGTAGGGGAAAACCTCGCTCATGGTCCACCTTTCGTCGTCGCGGCTTCCGGGTCCCGCGCCTCGTCCGGCCCGGGTGCCCAGGGGGCCCGGCGCCACACGGGCCACCGCCCCGGTCAGGCCCGCGCGAAGGTCTCCGTGACCTGGCGCCGGCACAGTTCCTCCAGCTCGGCCTGCCGGCGTTCGGCCCGGGCCAGCAGCCCGTCCAGCAGCCGGGCGTCGAGGCGGCCGTCGGTCTCCGCCAGCCGGCGCAGCGTCCGCCAGGCGTCGGACGTGGCGAGCACCCCCAGGCGCAGGGCCTCCAGTTCCACCAGCGAGGTCAGCGGTGACCGGCTCACCAGGCGGCCGTTGCTCTTCAGCCGCCCCAGCCGCTCGGCGGTCCTGCCCAGGGCCAGCTTGTGGCGCCGCACGGGGACGCCGAGGGCGCGCATGATCCCGAGCAGGCTCCCCCGGTCCTCGGCGCTCTCCCGCGCGAGGGCGTGCAGGGCCGGGCCCGACGGCGTCTCGCTCAGCGCCGCGGCCAGGGAACGGGCCCGGTCCGTGACCGCGGCGGCGCCGGCCAGGTGGTCGTTGAGATAGATGCCGAGCAAACGGTCGCGGGCCGGGCCGGAGCCGCCGGTGTCCGTGCCGTTGGCCTGCGGTCGGTCGTTCATGTGTCTGTCCTTCCGGGCGGGTGCCGCCCCGGCTCCGCGGGCGGTGGGCGAGGAGCCGACACGGCCGGTCGAGGGGGGGATGAGCGTGCATGACCACCCTGGGTGCGCCATCGTGGTGACTTCGGGCAATACCGCACGATCTCACACGATTCTTTACCTTTTCACACTGTTTGGGGTTCTGATGGCCGTAGAGGCGGAGCCTGCCACGCTGGTGCCGGTCGAGGGCCGGCGCGGCCGGGGGCGGGTGGTGGTGGCCTGGCTGACCACCACGGACCACAAGAAGATCGGGCACCTGTACCTGATCACCTCGTTCCTGTACTTCATGATCGCCGGCGGGCTGGCGCTGGCGCTGCGGGCGGAGCTGGCCCGCCCGGGGATCCAGATCCTCTCCAACGAGCAGTACAACCAGGCGTTCACGATGCACGGCACGATCATGCTGCTGCTGTTCGCCACTCCGACGTTCGCCGGGTTCGCCAACGCCGTCATGCCGCTCCAGATCGGCTCCCCGGACGTCGCCTTCCCCCGCCTGAACATGCTGTCGTACTGGCTCTTCCTGTTCGGCGGGCTGATCGTGCTCGCCGGCTTCCTCACCCCCGAGGGCTCCGCCGACTTCGGCTGGACCGCCTACACCCCGCTCAGCGGCGGCGAGCGCACCACGCAGGTCGGCGGTGACCTGTGGATCATGGGGCTGGCGCTGTCCGGCTTCGGCACGATCCTCGGCGCGGTCAACTTCATGACGACCATCATCTGCATGCGGGCGCCCGGCATGACCATGTTCCGGATGCCCATCTTCACCTGGAACGTGCTGCTCACCTCGGTGCTGGTGCTGCTCGCCTTCCCGGTCCTCGCGGCGGCGCTGCTCGTGCTGGAGGCGGACCGCAAGTTCGGCGCCCAGGTCTTCGACCCGGAGAACGGCGGGGCGCTGCTGTGGCAGCACCTGTTCTGGTTCTTCGGCCACCCCGAGGTGTACATCCTGGCCCTGCCGTTCTTCGGGGTGATCACCGAGATCATCCCGGTCTTCTCCCGCAAGCCGATCTTCGGCTACACCGGCCTGATCGCCGCCACCATCTCCATCACCGGGCTCTCCGTGACCGTGTGGGCCCACCACATGTTCGCCACCGGGGCGGTGCTGCTGCCGTTCTTCGCCTTCATGAGCTTCCTGATCGCCGTGCCGACCGGAGTGAAGTTCTTCAACTGGATCGGCACGATGTGGAAGGGCTCGCTGTCCTTCGAGCCGCCCATGCTGTGGGCGTCCGGCTTCCTGGTGACCTTCCTGTTCGGCGGCCTGACCGGCGTCCTGCTCGCCTCGCCGCCGCTGGACTTCCACGTCACCGACTCGTACTTCGTGGTGGCGCACTTCCACTACGTCGTCTTCGGCACCGTCGTCTTCGCGATGTTCGGCGGGTTCAGCTTCTGGTGGCCCAAGATGACCGGCACCATGCTCGACGAGCGCCTGGAGAAGATCCACTTCTGGACCCTGTTCGCCGGCTTCCACACCACGTTCCTGGTGCAGCACTGGCTGGGCGCCGAGGGCATGCCCCGCCGCTACGCCGACTACCTCGCCGCCGACGGCTTCACCGCCCTCAACACGGTCTCCACCATCGGCGCGTTCCTGCTCGGCCTGTCCACCCTGCCGTTCCTCTACAACGTCTGGCGGACCGCCCAGTACGGCGAGCGGGTGCAGGTGGACGACCCGTGGGGGTACGGCCGTTCCCTGGAGTGGGCCACCTCCTGCCCGCCGCCCCGGCACAACTTCACCACCCTGCCCCGGGTCCGCTCCGAGTCCCCCGCCTTCGACCTGCACCACCCCGAGATCGCCGAGTTGGAGCAGCAGCAGTACACCGGCCGGCGCGACATCGTGGAACCGGACCCCGGCCAGGGGGGCCGGACGTGAGGACACCGTCCGGCGGGGAGCGGCGCCGACTGGCCGACGCCCTCGCGAACGAGGCCGAGGGCTACCTCGTCGCGTGCGCCGAGCGGGAGGCGGCACGGCGCGAGGCCGAACAACTGTGCGCCCGGCTGCCGTGGCTGACCACCGCCCAGGCCGAGGACCTGGGGCACCGTCTGGTCGAGCAGCGCCTGGAGGTCACCCGAGGGATCCTGCGCCGCTCCGCCGACCGGGCCGAGCGGCTGCACCGGGCCTACGAGGCGCGGTACGCGCACCTGCGGCGCACCCTCCTCAGACGCCACGCGGCCTGCGCCTGCACCCTGCTGGCCTGCGCCGCCCTCGCCGCTGCCGTGCTGGCCGCACCGGGACGCTGAGCGCGGCGGGCCGGCGGCGGGCCGGCCGGCCGGGCGACATGGCCGCCGGACCCGCGGTCAGCCCCGGGGCGGAGCGCCGTACACCCGCTCGACCCGCAGCCGGATCACGAGGCGGCGGTCGCGGACCATGGCGGCGCGGTAGTCGTCCCAGTCGGCGTGCTCGCCCTCGACGGCGCGGTAGAGGCGGACGAGTTCCTCGACCGTGTCGTCGTGCGGGTCCGCGGCGACCGGCGTGAGATCGGCCGTGCCGTCGACGACGGTGTAGGCCCAGTGGTCGGCCGTGGTCACGTGGTACGAGGCGCGGGGGTCGCGGCGCAGGTTGCGGGTCTTGGCGCGGTCGTCGGTGACCGAGATCCGCACGGTCCGCTCCTCGGGGTCGTAGGCGTGCAGAACGTTCGACAGCTGAGGTCGGCCGTCGCGGCGGAGGGTGACCAGCACCCCGTGGTGGTTGTCGGAGAGCAGCTTCAGCAGTGCGTCCTCACTCATGCCCCGGTCAACCTCCACCGCGCGGCCGGACATTCCCCGTCCGGGCGTCGGCGCACGGCTGCGCGACGATGAGGTCTGAGGGCGCGCGGTCGGGGTATCTCCGGACTCGCCTCGACGAACGGAAGCGGAGGGAGAGCGATGGCACTGCTGTGGCAAGAGGTGGAACCGCGCGAGGCGGGGCTGGACCCCAAGGCACTGGACCGGCTCGACCGGCACCTCGCGCACTACGTGTCCGAGGGCCGGCTGCCCGGCCATCTGGTCTCCGTCGCGCGCGGCGGCCGGGTCGCCCACCTCGCCGTGCACGGCCACCGCGACATCGCCGCCGGCCTGCCCGTGGAGGCCGACACGCTGTGGCGGATCTACTCGATGACCAAGCCGGTCACCTCGGTCGCCGCGCTGATGCTGGTGGAGGAGGGGCGGCTGTCGCTGGACGACCCGGTCGCCCGGCATCTGCCGGCCTTCGCCGACGCGCGGGTGTACGACAGCGGGTCGGGGGCGCGGACCCGCACCCGCCCGGCCCGCGGGCCGATACTGATCCGGCACCTGATGACCCACACCGCCGGCCTGACCTTCGGCTTCTACCACACGCACCCCGTCGACGCCCTCTACCGCGAGGCGGGACTGGAGTCGTCGGTGCCGCCGGGCGCCGACCTGGCCGAGGCGGTCGAGGTGTACGCGAGCCTGCCGCTGCAGTTCGAGCCGGGCACCCAGTGGAACTACTCCGTCGCCAGCAATGTGCTCGGGCGGGTGATCGAGGTGGTGTCGGGGCAGCCGCTCGACGGGTACTTCGCCGAGCGGATCTTCGGCCCGCTCGGGATGCCGGACGCCGGTTTCCAGGTCAGCGACGCACAGGCGGTCCGGCTGGCCGAGATGTACGGGGAGAAGGAGGACGGCACCGGCATCGAGCCGATCCCGGGACTGCCGCTGCGGGGCCGGCCGCGGTTCCTGTCGGGCAGCGGCGGCCTGGTGGCGAGCGCGTACGACGTGCACCGCTTCATGGAGCTGCTGCGCCGCCGGGGCGAACTCGACGGGGTGCGGCTGCTCGCCCCGCAGACGGTGGACATGATGACCACCAACCAGCTGCCCGGCGGCGCCGACCTGCGCTCCTTCGGCAGCCGCCCGGCCCACGACGAGCCGGGCAACGACGGCGTCGGCTTCGGTCTCGGGGTCTCCGTGGTGATCGACCCGGACCGCACGGTGGCCCCGGCCGGGCTCGGCACCTTCGGCTGGAGCGGAGTGGCCACCACGACGTTCTGGGTCGATCCGGGCCGGGACCTGACCGTGCAGTTCATGACCCAGGTGCGGCCGCGGACCTCGCACACGATCTTCCCGGACCTCAAGCGCCTGGTCCACGAGGCGGTCGAGGACGACTGAACCGGGGCACCGCCCGGGCCGGTGGGGGCGGGCGGCGCCGCGGCCGTGGTCACGCCCGGACCGCGCGGTCCAGGTCAGGACCGGTGCGCGACCGCGTCCAGGTGCGGCAGGTGGTGGTCCAGCCGCTCCCGCTTCGTCCGCAGGTACGTGATGTTGTTCTCGCACGGCGGGATCAGCAGCGGCACCTGCTCGGCGACCTCGATGCCGTGCCGCAGCAGCGCCTCGCGTTTGCGCGGGTTGTTCGACATCAACCGCACCGAGGACACCCCGAGGTCGCGCAGGATTCCCGCGGCGACACCGTAGTCGCGGGCGTCCACCGGCAGGCCGAGGGCGAGGTTGGCCTCGACGGTGTCCAGGCCCTCCGCCTGGAGCGCCATCGCGCGCAGCTTGGCGAGCAGGCCGATGCCGCGGCCCTCGTGCCCTCTCAAGTAGACGACGACACCGCGCCCTTCGGCGGCGACGGCCCGCAGCGCCGACGCGAGCTGGTCGCCGCACTCGCAGTGCCGGGAGCCGAAGGCGTCACCGGTGAGGCACTCCGAGTGCAGCCGGGTGAGGACGTCCCCCGGACCGATGTCGCCGTGGACGAGGGCCACTTGCTCGACGCCCCGGTCGTGGTCCAGGTAGCCGACCGCCCGGAACTGTCCGTACAGCGTGGGCAGGGGCGCGTCGACGACGCGTTCCACGCCGCTGCGGTGGGCCGGCTTCTTGCCGATGACGCCGATGTTTTCTGTCATGATCTGGTTCCTCAGCAGAGACGAAAGGCCGTGGGACATGAGTGGTTCGGGGATACGGCCGGCGGGACCCGGCGCGGTGCGGCACGGTCTGGTGCCCGGGGACACCACGGAGGACGTACGGACACGGGCGGCCGGTGTCTCCCGGCAGGTCGCCGTCCTTCCCGTGGGCAGCTTCGAACAGCACGGCCCGTACCTGCCGTTGGCCACCGACACGCTCGTCGCCTGCGCCGTCGCGCGGGGGATCGCCGACAGGTACCCGGTGCACCTCCTTCCGCCGGTGACGATCTCCTGCTCGCACGAGCACGCGGCCTGGCCGGGGACCGTCAGCATCTCCTCGGTGACCCTTCACGCGGTGATACGGGACATAGCCGACTCGCTCCGCCGGTCGGGCGTCGAGGCGCTGGTCCTCGTCAACGGGCACGGCGGAAACTACGTACTGGGCAACGTCGTTCAGGAGTCCTCCGCGCGCGGTGAGCGGATGGCGCTGTTCCCGGCCGCGGAGGACTGGGAGACGGCGCGGGAGCGGGCCGGGGTGCGCAGCTCGCTCCAGAGCGACATGCACGCGGGGGAGATCGAGACCTCCATCCTCCTGCACGCTCATCCGGAATGGGTCAGGCCCGGTCAGGAGACCGCCGACTTCGTCGCGGACGACCGGCGCCATCTGCTCACCCTGGGGATGTCCGGCTATACCGGTTCGGGCGTCATAGGCCGTCCCTCCCTGGGAGCCGCGGACAAGGGGAAGGTGCTGCTGGCGAGCCTGGCGGAGTCGTTCGGGGCGTACTTCTCGCTGCTGGGCGCGGACGCCGGGCGGGGGGCGGAGTAGCCCGGACCGCACCTCGGGCCCCGGTACCAACGGGCGGCCAGGACGAGGACGCCGGGCAGGCTCGCCGCGAAGCTCAGCACGCCGTACACCACCGCGACGGCCAGCCCGTCGCCCGCACCCAGCCCGGCGGCGCCGAACGCCCAGGCGGTGACGCCCTCCCGCGGCCCCCATCCGCCGACGTTCACCGGCAGGCTCATCGCGAGCAGGGCCAGCACCGCGAGCGGCAGCAGGGCGGCGAGGGAGGCGGCGGTGCCGGTGACCCGGGCGGCCAGCAGGAACATCGCCACGTGCCCCGCGAGGACCACGACGGAGGAGCCGAGAACGCCGGGGCCGTTGCGGTGCGAGAGCAACGCCCGGCGGGCCTCGGCGAGGAGGACGCGGCGCCGGCGGGCGGCGGGCGCCCGGTGCATGCGCAGGGCGAGGCCGATCGCCAGGGCGCCGGCCGCGGCGCACGCCAGCAGCAGGGCGACGCGCCGGGTCCCGGCGAGCACCGGGGACGGGACGGTCAGCAGGACCGCCAGCCCCACCACCGCGAGCACGGCCTGGCCGGCGGCCCGTTCCAGGACCACCGAGCGGACGCCGCGGGCCAGGTCACCGGCGCTGCGCCCGTGGCGTACCGCCCGGTGCACGTCGCCGAGGATCCCGCCGGGCAGGGCGGCGTTGAGGAACAGGGCGCGGTAGTAGTCGGCCAGCGCCGTGCCCAGCGGCAGCCGCAGGTGCAGGCCGCGCGCCACCAACTGCCAGCGCCAGGCGCTGAACGCGGTGGTCAGCAGGCCGATCCCGAGCGCCGCCAGCAGCGTGCCGGCGTCGATCCGGCGCAGCCCCTCCAGGAACACGCCGGTGCCCGCGCGCCACAGCAGGACGGCGAGGACGGCGGCGCCGGCCAGGGTGCCGAGGTGGGTGCGCAGGGCCCGGGCGGTGCGGCGGTGGCGGGTGCGCGGGGGGACGCGGTCCGCCGCGGGGACGCCCGGCACCGGCGCGCTCACGAGGTGCCGCCCGCCGGGTGGGCCAGCAGGTCGCTGTGGTGGACGGTGACGCGCAACTCGCCCGCCGCGCACGCCTCCAGACGGGCGGCCAGGTACGCGGCGGCCGGCGCCGCCAGCTCCGGGCGCTGTTCGACGGCGGCCCCGACCCAGCCGCGCAGCCACTGGGCGGTCAGTCCGGCGTCGCCGGGGCCGAGCCGCCAAGGGCTGGGCCTGACGTGGACCGTGGCGCCGTGCCCGGCGAACGCCTCGCAGGCGGCCGTGACCGCGTCCGGGCCGAGCAGGCCGGTCCGGCGCTGGTGGGCGTTGAACGCCTCGGTGATCTCCGCGTCGAGCGGATGCCGCGGGGCGAGGCCGACCCGGCCGGTCACGGACAGGGTGAGCAGCGCCGGACAGCCGGCCCCGGCGCAGGCGGCGGCGAGGGCCCCGGCCTCCTCGCGGGTGAGGACGTCGAGCAGGGCGGAGGCGGTCACCAGGGACGCGCCGGCGAGGGCGTGTGGGGTGAGGCGGGCGACGTCGCCGCGCCGGGTCTCGACGGTGACCCGGCTGCCGTCGGCGGCGGACCGCGGGGAGGCGGCGGCGGCGAAGTGCAGCAGGAAGGGGTCACGGTCGTGCAGGATCCAGTGCTGGGCCCCGGCGAGCCGGGGCGCGAGCCACCGCCCCATCGACCCGGTGCCGCAGCCCAGGTCGTGCACGACCAGCCCCCCGGCCGGCCGCGCGCGCAGCGGATCCAGCAACTCGTCCGACCGCGCGGCGGCGTCGGCCCCCTCCCGCAGCTCCAGCCACTCCGGGGCGTACCGGGGCCGCGCGTCCCCGGCCCCGCGGTCCCGCAGCCGCAGCGTGGCCCGCTCACCCGGACCAGGTGCCGCGGGCCCGGCACCGGGGATGACGCCGGCCCCGCCCGCGTCCGGCCCCAGCCCCGCGGGAGCGGCCCCGTCGTCGTCCGTGCCCCGGCCGGGTGTCGTCGTGGTGTTCATGCCGCCCTCCGGGGCTGGTCGGGGAGGCGGCCGAGGACGCCGGCCAGGTGCTGGGCGGTGGTGGCCCAGCCGGCCAGGGCGGCGCGCCGGCCGCGGGCGGCGGATCTCAGGCGGTGGCGGACGTCGGCCTCGCCGAACCAGTGGCGCAGCCCGGCGGCGAGCGCGGCGGGGTCCCGCGGCGGGACGAGGATGCCGGGGACGCGGCCGTCGGGCGTGCGGCCGACCGCCTCGGGCAGGCCGCCGACGTCCGTGGCCAGTACCGGGATGCCGCGCGCGAGCGCCTCGGTGACCGCCATGCCGTAGGTCTCGGCGGACGAGGCGAGGACCATCAGGTCGGCGGCGGCGTAGGCGGCGTCGAGATCGGCGCCCGACCGGGGGCCCACGAGGTGGACGCGGTCCTCCAGGCCGTACCGGCCGATCAGGTCCCGCAGCCGCGCGACGTACCGCGGGTCCTGGCCGAGCCCGCCGGCGCACACGCAGCTCCACGGCAGGTCGGTCATCCCGGCGAGCGCCTCGACCAGCCGGTGCTGGCCCTTGCGCGGGGTGACGGCGGCCACGCACAGCAGGCGTGAGACGCCGTCGGTGCCGGCGGCCAGGGGTGCGATGTCGGCGCCGGGCGCGGCGACGTGGACGCGGTCCGGGGCGAGTCCGTGGTGGGCGACGAGCCGGCGGGCCGCCCAGTCGCTGGTGGCGATCACCGCGCCGGCGGCCCGCAGCACCGTGCGCTCCCCGGCGTCGAGGTCCGCGGCCACCGCCGGGTCGAGGCCGGTCTCGTCGCCGAGCGGCAGGTGCACCAGGACGGCGATCCGCAGCCGTTCGGCCTCGGGGACGACGATCTCCGGTACGCCGCAGGCGACCAGCCCGTCGAGCAGCACCACCGCACCGTCCGGCAGGTCGCGCAGGGTGCGCGCGAGGCCGGTGCGGGCGGCGGCGCCCGGCCGCGGCCAGTCACCGTCCGCCGGCTGCCGGTGGACCCGCCAGCCGAAGCCGGGCAGGTCCAGGCAGACCCGCCGGTCGTAGACGTTGCCGCCGCTGGGCGCGGCCGGGTCGTCCACCCCGCCCGGTACGACGAAGTGCACGGTCCGCAGCGACATGGGGATGATCTCGCCGTTCCGGGGGGCCGCCTGGGCGGGCACGTGGGAGAGCTCGCGCACGGTGGTGCCGGTCACAGGCCACGCTCGTAACTCGCCCACGCGACGTGCGATTCGTGGAGGGTGACCGTGATGCCCGCGAGTCCCTTGGCGCCCTCCCCCAGCGTGCCCCGGTGCACGCGGTCGGCGAGCCGGTCGGCGACCACCTTCGCCAGGAACTCGGTGGAGGTGTTGGTCCCGGCGAAGCCGGGCTCGTCGTCGAGGTTGCGGTAGTTCAACTCGGCGACGACGGCGCCCAGTTCCCGCGTGGCCAGTCCGATGTCGACGACGATGTTGTCGTCGTCCAGCTGCTCCCGCCGGAACGTGGCGTCCACCAGGAACGTCGCTCCGTGCAGGCGCTGCGCGGGGCCGAAGACCTCGCCGCGGAAGCTGTGGGCGATCATCATGTGATCGCGGACGGTGACACTGAACAACGGACGACCCTCCAGGTGCGGGGCACGGATGCCGAGTAGTACGGCTCCTGTCCTTCCCTTGTTCAGCGGCTCGTACGTCTCTTTAGAGGTCAGGCCGTCCCGGCCGGGGCGGGGCCGGCGTACCGCACCCGGTGGCAGAGCGCCGGGATCTCCCCCGAGGCGAGCCGGGGCAGGACGTCGGGGAGTTCCTCGAAGGCGCACTCGCCGGTGACGAGCGCGTCGAACGCCGGGTCGGCGAGCAGGTCGAGGGCGAGGGCGAGCCGGTCGGCGTACGTCCGGCCGGGGCGGGCCGGGGAGACGGTGCCCACCTGGCTGGCGCGGATCGTCAGGCGCCGGGAGTGGAAGGCCTCGCCCAGCGGGAGGGCGACGCGCCGGTCGCCGTACCAGCTCAGCTCGATCACCGTGCCCTCGGCGGCGAGGAGTTCCAGGGACCGGGCGAGGCCCTGCTCGGTGGCGCTGGCGTGCACGACGAGGTCGCAGTCGCCGAGGGCGCCGGCGGGTTCGGCGAAGCCGACGCCGAGCGCCTCGGCGACCTCGGCCCGCCCGGGGTCGGCGTCCACCAACTGCACCCGCACGCCGGGGAAGCGGGCCAGCAGCGCGGCCACCGAGCAGCCCACCATGCCGCCGCCGACCACGGCGATCCGGTCGCCGACCAGCGGCGCCGCGTCCCACAGCGCGTTGACGGCCGTCTCCACGGTGCCGGCGAGCACGGCCCGGGACGCGGGCACGTGCTCTGGCACCGGTGTCACGGCGCCGGCGGGGACGACGTACCGCGTCTGGTGCGGGTAGAGGCAGAAGACGGTACGGCCGGCCAGGTGGGCCGGTCCCTCCTCGACCACGCCGACGTTGAGGTAGCCGTACTTGACCGGGCCCGGGAAGCCGCCCTCCTGGAACGGCGCCCGCATCGCGGTGTGCTGACTGCGCGGCACCCCGCCCCGGAAGACCAGCGTCTCCGTGCCGCGGCTGACCCCGGACCAGAGCGTGCGGACCAGCACCTCGTCCGCGGCGGGGGCCGGCAGCTCGGCGTCCCGGATCTCCCCGCGCCCCGGGGAGTCGAGCCAGAACGCGCGTGCGGTGCGGGTCATCGGCGTGCCTCCTGAACGATCGGCCGTCGGTGCACGTACCGAGTGTGCACAGGCCGCGCACAGTACGCGGCCTTGATCGACTCTGTCATCCGGCCGGAGGAATGTGCGGTGGCCCTGAACAACACGTATGGCGCGAGGCCGGTCCAGCAGGAGATCGCGGCGGGCGCGGGCGTGCAGCTCCTGCTGCTGGCCCTGCTCGGATCGGTGACCGGTCTGGGGCCGGCGGGCTGGCTGGCCGGCCTCGCCTTCGCGGTCGCCGGCTGGGCGACGCTCTCGCGGGCCCTGCGCCGGTCGGGGCTGCGGCCGTTCGGCCCGGCCAACCGGGTCACCCTCGGCCGGGCCACCCTGGCCGGCGGGGTGACCGCGCTGGTCGCCGACTCCTTCGCGGGCTCGCCTCCGGTCGCGCCGCTGGTCGGCCTGACGGCGGTGGCGCTGGTCCTCGACGGGGTGGACGGCAGGGTCGCCCGGCGCACGGGCACGTCGTCGGCGTTCGGGGCGCGGTTCGACATGGAGGTCGACGCGTTCCTGATCCTGGTCCTGAGCGTGTACGTGTCGATGGAGCTGGGGCCGTGGGTGCTGCTGATCGGCGGCATGCGGTACGCGTTCGTCGCCGCGGCCCGCTTCCTGCCGTGGCTGGACGCGCCGCTGCCGCCGAGCACGGCGCGCAAGGCGGTGGCCGCGGTGCAGGGGGTGTTCCTGCTGGTGGCGGGGGCGGGGCTGATGCCGTGGGAGGCGAACGCGGTGGTGGTGGGGCTGGCGCTGGGATCGCTGGTGTGGTCGTTCGGGCGGGACGTGCGGTGGCTGTGGCGGACCTCGCGGGTCGGGCGGGTGGTCAGGGTTCGGAGGGCGGCGGGGGCGGCTGCTTGCGGGGTTGCTCGCGGAGCTGCCTGCGGGGTTGCTGACCGGATTGCTGCCAAGGTGATGGCCAGAGGGGCCGCCGAGGCCGGGCGGGTGTCGGAGCCGGTCGTCTGGTAACGCCCCGGCTCCAGCGGCCCGGCAACGCCGACCGGCTGCCAGGACCTGCCGTTCAGCCCGCCCGCCTGGCGATCAGGCGGGCGGGCTCACACGACAACAAGCTCACACCGCCCCAAGCAGCGCAGACCACGCCACCGGACCAACCCTCAGCACAGGCCCACACCGGGCCACACACTTCGTGTCACGCACGTGCACGCCGACATCCGTAAGTGCGACCTCGACGCACTCACCCCCCGACCCCGTGCTGTAACTGCTGGTACGCCAGGGCAGATTGGTCTCACCGTGTGTCGCTTCTTCCGCGTTCATAGCTCTCCCAGCATCTTTTTGAGGAGCCCTAGGGACTCGCGTGGGGTCAGGGCCTGAGCACGAAGGATGCCGTACTGCTCCTCGTACTCGCGCACCGACCTCCGCTCGCTGAAGAGTCGGCTGTCGTTGCGTGCCTCAACGTACGCAAGCCGCTGGCCCTTGTGCGTCTCGTAGAGCGTGAACGGCCCGTCCAGGGCCGCGTGTTCCACGCATCCGATCGGCATGACCTGAACGACCACGTTCCTCTGTTGCGCGCGCAGCAGCACTTCCTCCAACTGGCCCCGCATGACCGCATGACCACCGAGGGGCCTACGCAGCACATGCTCCTCGATGACGAAGCTGATCGTGGGGGACGGCTGACAGTCAAAGATCACTTGGCGAGCGAGACGGTAGCCCACACGCTGGTCGACGGTCTCAGGGTCCAGCAGAGGCAACCACATCTCGCAGACCGCCCGCGCGTACTCGTCTGTCTGCAACAGACCCGGCACGGCCTTGCTGGCATACACATGCAGCTCAACCGCCTCCGCCTCCAACCTCGCCGCATCCCGGAAGAAGGCGGGGTACCGCGCCCGCGCCACCTCCTCCTTCATCACCGTCAGCAGACCGCCGGCCTCCAGCACCGTGTCGGCCCGCTCGATGAACTCCGGCCTCGGGATGCGCCGCCCCAGCTCCACCGACGCGACCATGTCCTCGCCGTACCCGAGCTTCACACCCAGCTCCGCCCGCGTCAGCCCCCGGCTCGTCCGCAGCAGCCGCACCTGCTGCCCGAAGCACCGCAGGATGCCCGTCTCGTTCTCGCCGTTCCCCGTCAACGGTGTCATCTCACCTCACCCGTCCACGCCGAGACACCGGTACAGAAGCCGGCCGTACGGCGCACCACCTCACTCTTCGCTCACCTTAGGGACACGTACCGTATCCGTTTCCCGACTCTGCACCGCTTCCCCCGCACCGCGTACCGGCGCCCTCCCTGTCGTACAGCACCCCGCCGTAAAAGCTTCCCTGCTGGTGGCGAGCCGGGCACGGTCGCAACGCTGAGCCCATGCACTCCTCGCTCTTCCCTCCCCCTGGTCCTACGGACGCCACAGAGTTCGCCATGTCCTTCACCTCCACCCCGCGGGGCGCCCGCCTGGCCCGGCTGTTCGTCTCGCACTGCCTGGACTCCTGGGGCCACGCCTACGACAGCGACGTCAACGAGAGGTTGACGCTGATCACCGCCGAGCTGTGCGCCAACGCCGTACGGCACGGGCGGGTGCCCGGCCGGGACTTCCATGTCCGGCCGGCCGCCGAGGCGGACGGCGAGCGGCTGCGCCTGGAGGTCTCCGACACCCGCGCTGAACGCCGGCCCGTCATCACCATCCCCACGGCCCCCGACGCCGAGTCCGGCCGCGGCCTCCTGCTCGTCGCCGCCCTGGCCGACGGATGGGGCGTCATCGACCGCCGCCGCGGCCCCGGCAAGACGGTGTGGGCGTCCGTGAGAGTGACCCGCCCTCCAGTGAAATGACCCCACCGAGCGCGCGGCCCAAGGTCAGCGGGCCCCCACACGCTGACCCGCGACATGGCTGCGCGCAGCTCAGTCGGAAGCGCTGGTTACGCACTTGCCTCATGGCATACCGTTGGGCGGGCCGCTCGGAGGTCCGCACTGCCAGGCTGAAGAGACCTCCGGTCAGCTCACCGGTTGCTTCGACCCGACAGCGGGAGCGCGCTCGATGCCAAGGACCACGCAGCTGCGTACGTACACCGTCCGGGACGGGCTGCTCGACGAGTGGGTGGAGCGGTGGCGCAGCGACATCGTGCCGTTGCGGCTGGCTCTGGGTTTCGAGATCGGCGGGGCCTGGGTGGACCGGGAGCGCAACCAGTTCGTCTGGCTGGTCTCCTACGAAGGTCCCGAGACCTTCGCTGAGCGCAACGCGATGTACTGGGCGTCGCCCGAGCGCAAGGCGATGGGCCTCGACCCGGACGACTACCTCGTGCGCACCGACGACCGTACGGTCGAGCAGCGTTACTGACTCGAAGGATCGGGCGGCAGCAAGTGCTGCCGCCGCTCCTCCGCGTCCAGGGTGCGGAAGACCCGCCCACGCGCCCGCGCCTCCAGCCGGTCGTAGTCCGGGTCCGCCGGCCACACCCGCGCGGTCCCGTCGGCGGAGGCCGTGAGGAGCAGCGAGCCGTCCGGGGACCACGCCACCGAGGTCACCTTGGCTCGGTGCACGCCGATGACGGCACGCTCCTCGTGCGTGCTCGCCGACCAGAGCCGTACCGTCCGGTCGTCCGACCCGGTCGCGATGCGACGGCCGTCCGGGGACCAGGCGATGGTGCGGACCCGCCCTTCGTGGCCCGTCAACACGTCGATACGGCGCCCCGTCGCCGCATCCCACACAGCGGCCGTCCAGTCACCGGACGCCGTGGCCACACGTGTCTCGTCGGGCGACCAGGCCACGTCCTCCACGTAGTTGCCGTGGCCCCGGAGCACGGTCAGCTGAGCGCCGTCGGAGGTGTCCCACAGACGGCAGGTGCGGTCGTCGGAGCAACTGGCCAGCTTCCCGCCGCTCGGAGACCAGACCACACGCCCCACCCAATCCTGATGCCCGGTCAGCGTGCGGAGCTCCGTGCCGTTCACGGCAGACAGAACGCGCACGGTGCCGTCGTGCCCGCCGGTAGCGATCCGCCGGGCATCCGGAGACCACGAGCAGCCCTCGACGGGTTCACCCCGCAGGTCGAAGACCGTGCCGCCCGCACCGTCGAGAACACGCAACAGGCCGTCCGCCGTACTGAGGGCGAGACGGTCGCCGTGCGGAGCCCAGGCCACGCTCCACACGCGTTCGCCGGGCATGGTCACCGGTCCCGTGTGCGCACCGTCCTGCGCGCGCCACACCCGCATGGTTCCGTCGTCCGAGGCGGTGGCGAGCCGGGTGCCGTCGCCGGACCACACGGCCTGGTTCACCGGCCCGTCGTGCCCCTGCACCAGGACGGACTCGGCGCCCTGTGGATGGAGGTCCCACACCCGGCCGGTACCGTCCGTCGACGCGGTGGCGAGCCGGGTGCCCGACGGCGACCACACGACGGTCCACACCGTGTCGGTGTGCCCGCGCAACACCGCCACCTCCTTCGCGTCCTCGGTACGGACGATGCGGACCGTCCGGTCGGAGGAGGGGGTGGCGAGCAGCCGGCCGTCCGGCGAGAAGGCGGGGTTCCACACGTAGTCGGTGTGACCGCGCAGCAGCAGCCGCAAGGTCCCGGTACGGGCGTCCCAGATCCGGGCGGTGTGGTCACCGGACCCGGTGGCCAGGCACTCGCCGTCCGGCGACCACGCGATACCCTCGACGAACTCCGTGTGCCCGGTCAGAGTGGTCGCGGCCGCCCCGGTCCCCACGTCCCAGACGATCGCCGTCCGGTCGTGCGACGCGGTGGCCAGCCACGAGCCGTCCGGCGACCACGCCACGCCCCAGACGTCGCCCGTGTGGCCGCGCAGCTCCTGCACGAGACGCCCCGAGCCGGCCTCCCAGACCCGTACCGCCCGGTCCTTGAACGTGGCGGCGACCCGCGACCCGTCCGGCGACCACGCCACCTGTCGGCCGATGTCTCCGGCGCCGGTGAGCTGCCGGACCGGTTCACCGGACGCGACGTCCCAGACGCGTACGACCTGGTCACGGCCGGCGGTTGCCAGGCGGGTCGCATCAGGAGAGAAGGACACCGATTCGACCATGGCTCCGTCGCACGGCAGGACGGACAGCTGACGCCCCGACGCCGCGTCGTACACACGGGCAGTACCGTCTCTGGACGCGGAGGCCAGCAACCGGCCGTCGGCGGACCAGGCGATGTCGCGGACCGTGTCGGTATGCCCGTCCAGCCGGATACGAGCGTGGCCCGCGGCCAGCGCCGCCATCAGGCCGCGCCGCGCCGCCGGTGTCGGGGCACACTCACCGAGCGCGGCCAGGGAAAGGAGCAGCGCACGCTCGGGCTCCATCTCCGTACCGGTGAGCACCTGGTGGCCGATGCTGTCCGAGACACGGCTGAGGAAGGCCAGGTCCCGGCGCTGAGAGGCGTCGACGAGCGCACGGGCGGGCGCCGACGCCTGCCCGGCCTCCTCCAGCGCCACCAGCCATCTCTGCGCGACGGCGAGCCGTTCCCCGGTGAGGAGGTAATCCACGCTGTGACCGGACCGCTCCCAGTCCGCAGCCCACCTCTCCAGCTCGGCCCGCTCCCGCAGCCGTTCCGCCCGCGCCTCGACCTCCTGACGCAGAGGCGCCCACTGGCGGAACAGTGCCTCATGCGTGACCTCGGCGTACGTGTCCCCCGCCGCTCCTTCCGGGGCGTCGGAGCGGATGAGGCGCGCGTCGATGAACGCGTCCACCACATGCCGTTCCCGGTCGGTCAGTTCCGCGAGCCGTACGGGACGGCGGGCGAGATCCCGCTCCTCCAGCGTGACGAACTTCAGCAGGACCCGCAGCGCGAAGTCGATGCCGTCCGGGGTGCCAAGCGCCGCCACGGTACTGTCGGCCTGCCGCGCCAGCGCCCCCGCCACGCCTCCGAGCTGCCGGTACGTCTCCTCCGTCACCGTGCCGCCGGGCCCGCAGGCGAAGTACAGCTCCTGGAGGAGATAGGCGAGAAGGGGGAGCGCGTCGTCCGTGCCGGTGTCGTTCAGGATCGTTTCCACGAGACCGGGAGCGAACGACATGCCCACCAGATCGGCCGGCCGCTCGACCACGCGTGCGAGCTGTGCCCTGTTCAACGTACCGAGGGCGACCGGGTGCTGGAGGAGCTGCGCGTGACCGGTGCCGAGCAGCCGCCCCAGCAGGTCCACCCGGCAGGTGGCCAGGACGCGGACAGAAGGTTCCTGCCGCAGGCACGCGTGCAGCGTCGCCAAGAACTGGGCCTGCTCCCGCTCGCTCGCGAGGGTGACGAGTTCTTCGAACTGGTCGATGACCAGCAGCACCCGCTGGAACTGCCCGCCGCGCAGACGTGCGATCTCCGCCCCGAGACTGTCCGGCCCGTGCCGCAACCGTCGCAGCACCGTGCCGGCCGGCTCCCGGCCCCCACCGGCCACCGCCAGCGAAGCGGCCAGGGCGTGCAGTGGATTCGACCCCGGCGAGAACGCCGGCACGATCGTCCACCGACGTCGGCGCAATCGGGGCAGCACCCCGGCCCGTACGAGCGAGGACTTGCCACTGCCGGACGCGCCGGTCAGCAACAGGAACCGGTCGACCGGACCGGGCGCGGGGGCGTGCAGCCTGCGCGTCAGCTCGGCGGCCTGCGCCTCCCGGCCGAAGTAGACGGGCGCCTCCTCCTCGCTGTAGGCGTCCAGCCCCGGGTACGGGATCCGGTCACGGGGCCACTCCGTCGGCTCGGGCGCCGGATTCTCCAGCCGGTACACGACGACTTGCCCGATCACCATCGCGACGATCAGCAGTCCGATGGCCGGCACGGACCCCCGCCGGATGAACTCCAGCACCCAGGGCGCGTCATCCGTGCTGGTGGCGTAGTTGGTGGCGATGCCCAGCAGGCAGGCGACCAGCGCCAGCAGGATCTGAAGCATCACTTGCAGACGATGCCTCATAGGACACCGGCTCTCTGCAGACCGGCTCGACGTCCGCGCAGCACTGCAACCCCCCGTTCCGTTCGCGTACCGCTGAGGCCCTTCCGTGTGCCTGCCCCGCACCGCACTCGCGGGCACAGGACGCGGGCAACAACGGTGCACATGATCCAAGGGGGACCGGGCGGGGAACAAGGAGGCCCGAGGAAACCAGCCAACGACGCACTGCGTCCGGCCACGGCCTTCCCCCCGGGATCAGGTGCTGGACAACCTTGTCGCCAGCGACTGCAACCAGGCGCCGTGGGAGAACGGCTCGGGCGGACCGATCTCCATGCCGAGTTCGGCGACTGCCGAGGCGTAGTCACCCTCGTCATGGGGGGAGGGCGAGCAGCTCGTGGAGTTCGCCCGTGAGGCGTGCGACCAGGTGGGGGTCGGTCGTGGCGACGTGCTGAACAGCCCCGCACGGGCAACGGAAACCGGCCTGCTCACCGACTTGGCACTGCGCCTCCGAGCGCATGGCAGCGTGCAGGAGAAGTGGTGCGAGTTCCCGCGCTGCAACCGAGCGGGCGCACACGGCCCGCGGCGGCCAGGGCAGGCGAGGTGAGCACCCGTGTCAGTCCGTTGAGCGGTTTGGTCCTCGTCCCCGACGATCGGACGCCGCTCACCCCTAAAGTCGCTCTTGGTAGTTGAGTGACTACGCAAAGCGAAAGGGGAGACGTATGCGTCACAAGTCCGCGGGTCGACTGGCGGCCGTTGCCTCGGCAGCACTCATGCTGCTCGGCGGGGCGGCCACCTCCGCACAGGCGGCGGCACCTGGACTCGTCCTGTACTCGATCGACTTCTCCAACCCCAAGGAACGGGACAACAACGACCTGCCCGAGCCCTACGGCAGGATCTGGCTCGAGGCGCCCTGGGGCCGGCAGACCGCACTGTGGGAGCACCCGGACGTGGACCTCAACACCCCCACCCTCCCGCGCTACCCCGATGACGGCCCCTACACGACGAGGTACGTCGACCACCCCGTCACCCAGGTGTGCGCCTTCGTCGGCGAGGACGACACCGGCATCAACGAAGACGACGTCCTCGCCGACGGCTGCGTGCCGGTCGACGGCTCCGGCAGCTACACCATCTCCACCGACGAGGGGTCAGTCACCGTCAACCTGTACGACGTCTGACGGATCCACCGGGCTCAGCACCCCATCGCCCCGCCGCGGCCTTCGCACCGCGCGGCGGGGCGTTCTTTCGTTGCTCTGAGTCTCCGCTGGGCCGCGGGGCCGTTGTGTCACCACGACATCTCCGGGCTCTTCTGCTTGTTCCTGCTGCCCCCAGTGCCGCCATGGGCGCAGCGTGGACCGGATCGCGGGTCGGAGACCTGGAGCTCGTAGTCGACCGCGTACGCCGCCTCCCCGTACAGGTCGACCGTGCCGATCGCCGAGGAGGCGCCGAGGTCGACCGCGAGCCACCGGTCGGCGTTCCAGTCGCCGGACCGGCGGGTGGCGTCGGCCTTGAGGCCGGCCGCGGCCGGCCGCCGTCCGTCACGAACGCCGGGGAGTTGCCCGCGTGCGGGCAGGAGCTCGCGTACGCCGGGTGGTGCAGGGCCAGGTTGGTGCGGGTCGTGGACGCGGGGGCCGTTCGCCGCCGTGGACCCGGAAGGAGAACACGGAGTAGCCCCGGGGGGTGGCCCGCTCGACGCCGCGCATGCGGACGTAGCGGGCCGTCACCTCCTGCGGGTACGTGGGGGCGGTGACCGGGCCGCCCGTGCCGGCCGTCTCGGTGCAGAAGGGGGTTTAGTCGGTGCCGTTGCGCGAGGCCTGGCTGTCGCGTACCTGACATTACGAGCCGTGCAGCCGTGGTGGGCGCGGACTCCCCCGCTCGCGCCCACCACGGGGTCGTACGCCCCCCGCGGCCGCCTTACGCGGCCTTGCGCACCCGGCCGAGGTGGTCGCGGACGATCTCCGCGTACCGGTGGCCCGAGCCCTTGATCGTGCGGAGCTGGGTCGCGTAGTCGACGTGGACCAGACCGAACCGCTTGGCGTAGCCGTACGCCCACTCGAAGTTGTCCAGGAGCGACCAGGCGAAGTACCCGGCGAGCGGGGCCCCCTTGCGGGCCGCCGAGGCGCACGCCGCCAGGTGCCCCTCCAGATAGGCCCGGCGCTCGGGGTCGTCGACCGTCCCGTCCGGGCGGACCACGTCCGGGAAGGAGGAGCCGTTCTCCGTGACGTACAGCCGGCGCGGGCCGTACTCCGAGGTCAGGCGGAGCAGCAGGGCCTCGATGCCGCTCGCGTCGATCTCCCAGTCCATGCCGGTGCGCGGGACGCCGTCGCGGCGCACGGTGCGGACGAACGGGGCGGGGGCGGAGGGGTCGTCGGCGACCGTCTGCGGGAAGTAGTAGTTCAGGCCCAGCCAGTCCAGCTCGCCCCCGATGACCGCCGCGTCGCCCGGCTGCTCCGGCAGGTCCACCCCGTAGACCTCGCGCATGTCCTGCGGGAAGCCGCGGCCGTGCACCGGGTCCAGCCACCAGCGGTTGGTGTGGCCGTCCATGCGGTGGGCCGCCGCCACGTCCTCCGGGCGGTCCGTGGCGGCGTGGACCGTGGAGAGGTTGTTGACGATGCCCACCTGGGCGTGCGGGGCGGCCGCCCGGATGGCCTGCATGCCCAGGCCGTGCGCGAGGAGCAGGTGGTAGGAGGCGCGGACCGCCGCCGTCAGGTCCGTCCAGCCGGGGGCCATCGTGCCCTCCAGGTGGCCGATCCAGGCCGAGCACAGGGGCTCGTTGAGCGTCGCCCAGTGCGTCACGCGGTCGCCGAGGCGCTCGGCCACCACGGCCGCGTACGCCGCGAAGTGCTCGGCCGTCTCCCGCTCCGGCCAGCCGCCGCGGTCCTGGAGCACCTGCGGCAGGTCCCAGTGGTAGAGGGTGACGGACGGGGTGATGCCCGCTTCCAGCAGGGCGTCGATCAGTTCGTCGTAGAAGGCCAGGCCCTTGGGGTTGACCGGGCCGTCGCCGCCGGGGACGACCCGCGGCCAGGCGATCGACAGGCGGTAGGCGTTGGTGCCCAGCCGCCGCATCAGGTCGATGTCCTCCCGCCAGCGGTGGTAGTGGTCGCAGGCGAGGTCGCCGTGGTCGTCGTTGTCGATCTTGCCCGGGAGGTGCGAGAAGGTGTCCCAGATCGACGGCGAGCGGCCGTCCTCCGCCACGGCTCCCTCGATCTGGTACGCCGAGGTGGCCGTGCCCCACAGGAAGTCGTGCGGGAGTGCGGCGAGGTCGATGGTCACGGAAGTCCCTTCGGAGACAGGAGGGTGGGTCACTTGACGGCTCCGGCCGTCAGCCCGGCGACGAGGTAGCGCTGGAGCAGCAGGAAGCCCGCGACCACGGGGACGCTCACCACGAGCGAGGCGGCCATGATCTGGTTCCAGTACACGTCGTTGAGCGTGGAGTAGCCCTGGAGGCCGACCGCCAGGGTGCGGGTGGTGTCGTTGGTCATCACCGAGGCGAACAGCACCTCGCCCCAGGCGGTCATGAACGCGTAGACGGCGACCGCGACGATGCCGGGGATCGCGGCGGGCACCACGACCCGCACCAGGGCCCGCAGCGGGCCGCAGCCGTCCACCAGCGCCGCCTCGTCCAGGTCGCGCGGCACCGAGTCGAAGTAGCCGATCAGCATCCAGATCGAGAACGGCAGCGAGAACGTGAGGTAGGTGAGGATCAGACCGCCGCGCGAGCCGAACAGGGCGATGCCGGTGGCGTTGCCGATGTTGACGTAGAGCAGGAACAGCGGGAGCAGGAAGAGGATGCCCGGGAACATCTGCGTCGACAGCACGGTGACCGAGAAGACCCGCTTGCCGGGGAAGTCGTAGCGGCTGACCGCGTAGGCGGCGAACACCGCGATCACCACCGAGCAGACCGTCGCCGCGCCGGCCACGATCAGCGAGTTCACGAAGTACTTGGCGAGCGGGACCGTCGACCAGATGTCGACGTACGGGCGGAGGGTCAGTTCGCTGGGCAGCCAGCGGAAGCTGCTGGAGACGTCCTCCAGCGGCTTCAGCGAGCTGGAGACCATGACGTACACCGGCAGCAGCACGAACCCGGCGAGCAGGGTCAGGAAGACCCGGCGGGTCCACAGGAAGGAGCGGGGGGCCGCCATCGGGGACCTAGGCATGGGGGGACCTCCGGCCGCGGGACGTCAGCAGCAGGTACACGCCCGTCACCACGAGCAGGAAGAGCAGCAGCAGGACCGACATGGCGGAGCCGGTGCCGAAGTTCCAGGTGACGAACGACGACTGGTAGATGTGGATGGAGATCAGGTCGGCGGCGGCCGGGGCCGCCTTGCCGAACAGGACGTAGGGCGTGTTGAAGTCGTTGAACGTCCACAGGAACAGCACCAGCACCAGCACCTGGTTGACCGGGCGCAGCGACGGCAGGGTGATGCGGCGGATCTGCTGCCAGACGCCGGCGCCGTCCAGGGCCGCCGCCTCGTACAGGTCCTTGGGGATGTTCTGCAGGCCGGCCATCACGATCAGGAAGGCGAACGGCCAGCCCTTCCAGACCGAGACGACGAGCAGCGCGATGAAGCTGTTGTCGCCGATGAGCCAGAAGGAGGGCTGGTCGGTGAGGCCGAGCTGGTCGTGCAGGACGTGGTTCACCAGGCCGTTGTCGTGCTGGAACATGAACGCCCAGGTGATGACGGCGGCGTACACGGGCAGCGCGTACGGCACCAGGAACAGCGCGCGCAGCAGGCCCCGGCCGCGGAAGGCGTCCTGCATGCAGATCGCGGCGGCCGTGCCGATGAACCAGCACAGGCCGACGGACAGGACCGTGAAGCCGCAGGTGACGAGGAACGAGTCGAGCAGCGCCCGGCCGACGGGGGCGTCGAAGTCCACCGACAGGCGGTAGTTGTCGACGCCGGTCCAGGGGGCGAGGCTCCAGTCCCGGATGTAGAACTGGGTGAGTTCCTTGAAGCTCATCGCGATGCCGATGACCATCGGCACCAGGTGGACGAGGAGTTCCAGGACCAGGGCGGGCAGCAGCAGCAGGTAGGGCAGGCCGATCCGGCGGATCCGCCCGGTGCGGCGGCGGGGGCCGCGCGCCGCACCGGGGGAGCTCTTGCCGACCGTCCGCTCACCGGGCCGTGCCGAGGCGGTGGTGGTCGTCATGGGGGTGTCCGTGCTCACTTCGTCGGCATCTGCTGCTGGGCCTTGGCGAGCTTCGCCCTCACCGACTCGGCGGTCACCGGCCGGCCGGCCGCGGCCTCGGCGAACAGCTCCTTGACCGCCGTACCGACGGCCGTCTCGAACTGGGACTCGTCCGGGACCTGGGGCAGCGCGGCGGCGCTGGTGGCGAGGGTCTCACGCAGGACGGCCGTGGCCGGGGTGTTGAACGCCGGGTCGGTCTGGGCCGCCTTGACCGGCGGGATGGAGCCGTAGGCCTTGTTGAGGATCTTCTGCTCGGCGTCGCTGGTCATGAACTTCACGAACTCGGTGGCGCCGTCGACGTTGTCGGTGTTCTTGAACACCGCCATGTTGATGCCGGCCACCATGGAGTTGGTGCTCGTGCCGGTGCCGGGCGTGCCGGACTGGACGGGGGCCGGGGCGACGCCCCACTCGTCCTCCTTCATGCCCATCGAGGCGAAGGTGGCGGAGGCGGTCTGCCAGAGCACCATCGCCGTCTTGTCCTTGGCGAAGTCGCTCAGCGACTGGTTCTGCGCGTACTCGGCGTTGCCGGGCGCGACGATCTTGTCCTGGGCCATCAGGTCGACGTACTGCTTCACGGCCGCGACCGCGCCGTCGGAGGTGAAGTCGGGCTTGCCGTCGGCGGTGAAGAAGTCGGCGCCGTGCTGCTTGGCGAGGACGAAGACCTGGTGGATGTTGGTGGACAGGTTCGACCCCTCGGCGCCCAGGGCCCACTTGCCGTCCCTGGAGATCTTCCGGCCGGTCTCGACCATCTCGTCCCAGGTGGCCGGCGGCCGGGTGACGCCCGCGTCGGCGAACATCTTCTTGTTGTAGTAGAGCGCGTACGCCATCGAGTACAGCGGCACGGCGGCCGGGTCCTGGCTCTGGACGCCGGTGGAGCCGAGGGCGGACTCCACGAAGCGGTCCCTGCCGCCGATCTTGTCGAAGTTCTTGTCGTCCCAGGGCAGCAGCGCGCCGGTGGCCTGGAGGGAGGCGCTCCAGGTGTTGCCGATGTTCAGCACGTCCGGGCCCTGGCCGGAGGTGGTGGCGGTGAGGATCCGGTTGAGCAGGTCCGACCAGGGCACCACCTCCAGCTCCACCTTGATGCCGGTCTGCTTCTCGAACTTGTCGAGCTCGGGCTGGAGGACCTTCTTGTCGACCTCGATGCTGGCGCCCTGGTTCGACGCCCAGTAGGTCAGTGTCCTGGGCGAGTCGTTCGACCCGCCGCCCGAGGCGGAACCGCCTCCGCAGGCCGAGGCGGCGAGAGCGAGAGACAGGGTGACGGCGCCTACGGCCGCGGCTCGGATGCTGCGCATGGCTCCTGGGGTCCCTTCCGGGAGTCGAGAAGACCGAGGGACGGCCCATGGCGCGTGACGCCCGTTCGCGTTCACGCCCCGAACCCCCTCATGACTTAATTTAGGACGTGAGTTAAACCTCAAGAGAAAGGGCCGTCAAGATGTGCGGCACGGTCTCTTGCCCCGTACGGCGGCCGCGCGCGGCGGCCGGACCCGCGGGTGCGGCGCTCGCACCGGCTGTGACCTGGGCCGATGATCCGGGCCCGGGCGGGACGGGCCGGACGGGCGTTGTGCAACGGTTGGGTCTCGGCCAGGTTTCGGGCCCCGGCCAGGGGGCGCCTGACCTCCGCTCCTAGTGCCGCGGCAGGCGACGTTCGCCCCGTCGCGACGCCGGGCACCCACTCTCGCCGCACCGGCCGGAAGCCCGAGTACGTCCCGTACGAGGGCTTCCGGCCGGCCCGCCGAGAGCACACACCGGCCGCCGCTCCGCCACGGGCGAACCTCGCCTGCCGCGGCACTAGGCCGAGTCGCGCACGACCAGTTCCGGGTCGAAGATCACCGATGTGGGCTCGGTGCGGGCGCCCCGGATGTGCTCGTCGAGCAGGCGGGCCATCGTCGCCGCCATGTCCTCCACCGGCTGGCGCACGGTGGTCAGCCGGGGCCGGCAGGAGACGGCCGCGCTGGAGTCGTCGAAGCCGACGACGGCGACGTCCTGCGGCACCCGGCGCCCGTGGTCGCGCAGCACCTGCACCGCGCCCTGGGCCATCAGGTCGTTGGCGGTGAACACCCCGTCCAGGTCGGGGTGTCCGGCCAGCAGCGCGGTCATCGCCGCCATGCCGCTGTCCACCGTGAAGCCGCCCTCGGCGACGGGCACGTCCGGGTGTCCGTGCCGGGCCAGGGTGTCGCGGAACCCGGCGAGGCGCTCCTGGCTCGCCGGGACCGCCAGCGGCCCGGCGACGGTGACGACGCGCCGGCAGCCCCGGGCGAGCAGCCGCCCGGCCGCGAGCCGGCCACCGTCCCGGTGCGCGAGGTCGACGTAGCTGAGCGGCAGCGGACGCCCGGGACGGGCGAACAGCACCGCCGGCAGCCGGGCCTCGGCGAGCAGCGCGGGCAGCGGGTCGTCGGAGTGCGTGGAGACCACCAGCGCGCCGTCCGCGCCGCCCTGGCGCAGATACGTCACGACCTCCCGCCGGGCCTCGGGCGTCTCGGCGAACATCAGCACCGGGTGCATCGACCGCGGCCGCAGGTGCCCGACCACACCGCCGACCACCCGGCCGAAGAAAGGGTCGGCGAACACCCGGGTGGCGAAGGCGTGCTGCTCGGCGTCCGAGGTGTCGCCCGCGCCCGAGACGACCAGGGCCACCGTCGTGGTGCGCCGGGTCACCAGGGACCGGGCGGCCTGGTTGGGGGCGTACCCGGTCCGTTCGATGGCCCGGCGGACCAGGTCCTGGATGGCGGGGTCGACGTTGCGCACGCCGTTGACGACCCGGGAGACGGTGGCCCGGGAGACCCCGGCCTCCCGGGCGACGTCCTCCAGGGTCGGGGCCTGTCTGCTCATGCCCGCAGCCTACGGGGAGGAGGCGGTCACCGGGTAGAGCGCTCTCCCGGCCGCCCTCGCGCCCTGCCCGGCCGCACCCGCGCCCTGCCCGCCCGCGCGGGCCCGGGGGGACCTGGCGGAGGGCTGGCAGGAGCCGGGACCTGGCGAGGGCCGACAGAGGCCGGGGGGCTGGCAGGGGCCGGGAGGCCGGGACCTGGCGGAGCCGACGGAAGCCCGGGGGCCGGGACCCGGCGGGGCCGGCTTCCGCGCGCCGGGTGCGGTGCGCGGGCGACCAGCGGCTCGGCGCCCGCACCGGGACGCGGCGGAACTTTCCCCTGGGGCGGCCCCTCCGCGGCGGGCGCGAGGGCGCGGAAGTCAGAGGAGCAGCGCACGCTTTCCCCCATCTCTTGAACGCACTGCTCGGACACGGACGCGGCCCCATAGCGACGGAAGAGCCGCAGAACACGACGTTTGCGGCGTATGTGACGCAACATCAGGCGACGCAACAGGTACTCCTGCCACAGGTCTTGACGCCTGGTTCACACGGATGAAGCATTCACGCCAAGAGAGCGCTCCCCCCACCTCCATCCCGTTCATTTCCCGAACAAGGAGAGAGTCGCCCCCATGTCCCCTGTCCCCGCAGGTCCCCCCACTCCCGAGCGCTCGGCGGTGCGCCGCCGCACCGTCCTCGGCGCCGCGGCCGCCGCCCCCGTGCTGGCCGGACTGGCCACCCCCGCGTCCGCCGCGGCCCCCTCCCGCGGCGCCGCCCGCCCGTCTCCGCGTGCCCTCCCCGGCGGCGGCGACCTCGGTCCGAACGTCATCGTCTTCGACCCGTCCACACCCGGCATCCAGGCCAGACTGGACGAGATCTTCCGGCAGCAGGAGTCGGCGCAGTTCGGCACCGGCCGCTACGCCCTGTTGTTCAAGCCCGGCACCTACCACGGCCTCAACGCCCAGATCGGCTTCTACACCTCGATCGCCGGTCTCGGCCTGTCCCCCGACGACACGACGATCAACGGCGACGTCACGGTCGACGCCGGCTGGTTCAACGGCAACGCCACGCAGAACTTCTGGCGTTCGGCGGAGAACCTCGCCCTCGTCCCGGTGAACGGCACCAACCGCTGGGCGGTCTCCCAGGCGGCCCCGTTCCGCCGGATGCACGTGCGCGGCGGGCTCAACCTCGCGCCCGACGGCTACGGCTGGGCGAGCGGCGGCTACATCGCCGACAGCCGCATCGACGGGCAGGTCGGCCCGTACTCCCAGCAGCAGTGGTACACCCGTGACAGCGTGGTCGGCAGCTGGCTCAACGCCGTGTGGAACATGGTGTTCTCGGGCGTCGAGGGCGCCCCCGCGCAGAGCTTCCCCGACCCGCCCTACACCACCCTCGCCACCACTCCCGTCTCCCGCGAGAAGCCGTTCCTGTACCTGAACGGCAGCGAGTACCGCGTCTTCCTGCCGGAGAAGCGGACCGACGCCCGCGGGGTGACCTGGGGCAACGGCACGCCGCGCGGCACCTCGCTGTCGCTGGACCAGTTCTACGTCGCCAAGCCGGGCGTCTCCGCCGCCACCCTCAACCAGGCGCTCGCGCAGGGCCTGCACCTGCTGCTGACGCCGGGGATCTACCACGTCGACCAGCCGATCCAGGTGAACGACGCGGGCACGGTCGTGCTGGGCCTGGGGTACGCGACGATCATCCCCGACAACGGCGTCACCGCGCTGCGGGTCGCCGACGTGGACGGGGTGCGCCTGGCCGGCTTCCTCGTGGACGCCGGGCCGGTCAACTCCCCGACCCTGGTGGAGATCGGCCCGAGCGGCTCCTCTCGGGACCACTCGGCCAACCCGATCACCGTCCAGGACGTCTTCGTCCGCATCGGCGGCGCGGGCCCCGGCAAGGCCACCACCAGCATGGTCGTCAACAGCCGGCACACGATCATCGACCACACCTGGCTCTGGCGCGCCGACCACGGCGAGGGCGTCGGCTGGGAGACCAACCGCGCCGACTACGGCCTGGTCGTCAACGGCGACGACGTCCTGGCCACCGGCCTGTTCGTGGAGCACTTCAACAAGTACGACGTGCAGTGGTTCGGCCAGCGCGGCCGTACGGTCTTCTTCCAGAACGAGAAGGCGTACGACGCCCCGAACCAGGCCGCCGTTCAGAACGGCTCGATCCGGGGCTACGCCGCCTACCGCGTCGGCGACGACGTCACCACGCACGAGGGCTGGGGCATGGGCAGCTACTGCTACTACAACGTCGACCCGACGATCGTGCAGCACCACGGCTTCGCCGCCCCCGTCCGCCCCGGGGTGCGCTTCCACGGCCTGCTGGTCGTCTCCCTCGGCGGCAACGGGCAGTACGCGCGCGTCATCAACGACACCGGGGCGCCGACCTCGGGGACGTCGACGGTGCCGTCGACGGTCGTCTCCTTCCCCTGACGTCCGCCGTCCGTCCCCGGCGGCTACGTCCGCGCGGGCGGCGCCGCCGGGGGCGCCACCGGCACGGGCCGGGACGGCCGGGCACCGGGCACCGGGCCGGGACGGCCGGGCACCGGATACCGGGCCGGGACGGCCGGGCGCCGGATACCAGGCCGGGACGGCCGGGCGCCGGATACCAGGCCGGGACGGCCGGGCGCCGGATACCAGGCCGGGACGGCCGGGCGCCGGGCCGGGACGGCCGGGCGCCGGATACC
>NZ_JBHMCY010000073.1:0-40909 GCF_042430725.1 Streptomyces cinereospinus
CACCTGTCACCGCGACATGCCACAACCGATACCGACCTGACCAAGCACTACTAGGCACTGTCCGGGCGTTCCCCGGCCCCGCTCCGCGGGCCGGGGACGCCCGGACAGTCCGGCGATCGATGTCGCCTCGACGGAGCTGTTCGTTCTCCACTTCCAGCACTTGTACGACGCGGGCGAGCTGCTGCACCTGCGCTTTGAGCTGGTCACGCTCTTCCTTCGCACGGGTCAGAGCGGCACACAGGGCCTCGTTGCCATGGTGGAGACGATCAGCGATGGCCGAACGGCCGGCCTGCGCCCGGACCAGGGCATGGAACAGATCTTTGAGCCCGGTGTGCTTGTGGGTGAGCTTGTTACGGCGAAGCCCAGCCTCGGCGGCGAGGGACTTGAACTGACCCCGGTTTCATGGAGTCCCTGAAGCCAGGCTTATGATCCTGGCCCGAAGAAGAGCCACGAGCAGTGCCAGCACCAAGATCTTGGAGCCCGGTGTGCTTGTGGGTGAATTCTATGCCCTGGTCCGGGCGCAGGCCGGCCGTTCGGCCATCGCTGATCGTCTCCACCATGTGGGCGCCGCATCGGCGAGCGCCAGGGCGTGCTCGTGGCGCAGCCGGTCCAGCTCGGCCTGCAAGGCCGCCGCCGTCTTCTCCGGTGCGGTGTCCGGGTGCTCCCCGGCGGGTGCCTGGTCACCGGCTCTCTTGTCGGGCGGTGCGGGGGCGTTGAGGCGGAAGCCCGCGGCGAGCAGGTCCTCGACGGGGGTGAGCCAGCCGTGTTCCTCGTCGAGCACGGACCCGGGCAGTTCGCCAGCCTCCCGGCGGCGCCGGATCGTCGAACGGCTCACGCCGCACGCGGCGGCGGCTTCGCGCTGGGTCAGCAGAGGACGAGTGGTGCTTATGAGTCCGTATCCTCCCTGCCCGTCGGCGTGCCCAGCAGCCCGACTCACACTTCGGGGCTTGCGCCCAGGACGCGGCGGCCCGCCGGAGGCAGCGCCGCTGTGGGTGCGGACAGGATGGTGGGCAGGTACTCGGCAGCGAGGGGCCTCATGTCCAGGACCGCCCTGCTCGTCGTGCTGCTCTTGGTCCTGGTCGCCTCGGCTACATCCGCGACCTGGCCCACGTAACCGTCACCCGTCCCTCGGCACGCCGCCCACCGTCACGCTGACCGGCGCCGCGGTGCTGATGGCCGTCGTAGTCGGCATCGTGCTGGTGCCGCAGTGATCGGCGGCACGACGGGAGACCACCATCGCCTCCGCCAGACGAACCGGAGAAGCCATTTTCTGGTGGCTCAGACTGCCTTGCCGGACACAGCGCGACAGCTAAAGAGTCCGTCGTTCTCGAATACGGGGATCGGTGTCACGTGGAGATAGGCGCGGTGAGGGGATCCCAGCCGGTAACAGGAATCCCCTCTTCCCCCCGCTGGCGGACTGCCGCGCCCAAGGAGGGGGTGACGGCGTACTTCGGGGGCGGGGGTTCCGCATGTTCAGCTCACCATCCTCCCGCCCACGAGGCAAGATCTTCCGCGTTCGGGACACGTTCGGGTGCGTTCTGAAATGGAAATTTCCTGGTCAGAGCCTGTGCCGGTGGGCTCCGGTGGTGACGTGGACGCCTGCTTCACGGGCCGTCTTCCGGCCCGGACGGTTCGGTCGTCAGCGGATGAGCCGTCAGGACGTGTCAGCACGCCGCGGTATTCGAGCAGAAAAGGAAGCTTCGCTGAGCGGCGTTTGTTCGGGCTGATCCCAAACGCGTTTAAGGGTGTTCCTCCGTCCCGGCTCAGGCAAGACTGGGTGATGTCCGCAGCACGGCCGGTAACCGTGCTGCGAGCCGTATTCGGCGATCTTCGCCGCGCCCAGGAGGGGGAAACAACTGTGTCTCGACGTATTAGGCGATCGCGGCGCCGGCAGGCGGCGTCGTCGGAGCAAGCGCTGTGCGGCGCGTCTCTCACGCCCGTCCAGCGGATCATCGTCCTCACGGTGGTCCTGCTGGTCGTCCTCGTCCTCGTGTCGAGCGGTCAGCCCGTCTGCGACGTGCTCGGGCTGGTCATGGCGGCCGGCGCCGCCGCTGCGCAGATCGGCCCGTGGCTGAGCGGGCAGCGTCCGGCCGCCGGCTGCGCGGGAGGCGTGTGATGACGCAGCCAGAGGACCGGCGCGGCACGACGGGCCAGCACAAGGCGGGGCCCAACCCGCTGACCGTGCGAGACCAGAAGGATTTCCGTCGCACACTGCGCGACGACCTGCGCGAAGGCAAGAGCTTCGCGGAAGTGGCGAAGGACAGCGGCGGGCTGTCGACGAGCACCATCTCGACGGTGCTGCGGATGGACGCGCTGCCCAGCCGGGACTTCGTGGTCAAGTACCTGCGCGGCTGCGGACTGACCGCCGAAGAGCAGAAGCCGTGGCTGAAGTGCTGGGACACCCTGAACTCCCAACCGTCCGCCAGGCACGGCAGGCGCTGGACGCTTCCCATGGCCGGTGGCCGCAGGCGGCTGCGCGCGGGTCTGGCAGTCGGCACCGCGCTCGCTCTCGCCGTCGGCCTGGTGGCGTGGCAGCTGCATCAGCGTAGCGAGGAGGACGAATTCAAGAGGAAGCACTGCGGCACCATGAATCCCAGTCTGGTGACAGAGGCCGACGGGGGGGAGTGCACGGGTGTGAGCGACGGCAGTGACGGCGCGGCCGTCTTCGGCAGTGATCTGAAACCGGTCATGACCGCCATCGGTGCGGAGAACCAGAACGTGGTCGCAGGCGGGGATTACGTGACGTTCGCGTTCCTGACGCCGCTGACGTCCGGGGACGCGAACAGCCTGACCGTGGGGCAGTACGTCGCCGAGCTCGAGGGCGCCTACACCGCCGTCGCGGAGGAGAACAAGAAGGACAGCAGGCCCAAGATCCGGCTGCTCGTGGCCAGTATGGGCAGCAGCCAGAAGCGCTGGGAGCGCGCCGTCGACCAGCTTGTGGCCCGCAGGGACAGCGACCGTCTGGTGGCGGTGGCCGGCATGGGCCTGAGCCAGCAGGAGACGGTCGACGCCGCCCGTAAGCTCAGCAAGGCTGATCTTCCGATGGTCGGGGACCTGATCACCGCGGACGGGTTCGATGCCACCGGCGCCGTCGACGGCAAGGGGCGGATCGAAGGCCTCGCCCGCGTCGCCCTGTCCAACAGCGGCCAGCTCACCGCGATCAGTGAGGAGCTCCCGCCCGGCCGGCGCACCGCGGCCCTGGTCAGCACCTCAGTGACACCGAACGGCACCAGGGACCTCTACACCGAGTCCCTCAACCGGGGCTTTCGCACCATCGAAGGCCTCAGGAAGCATCTCGACGACCACTCCGACTTCGCCTTCGACCCCCGCGGCGGGCCCGATGCCATCCTGCCGACCATCAGCCAGAACTTCTGCAACACCGGCAAGACCATCGACACCGTCTACTACGCCGCCCGCGTCAAGTACCTGCCCGACTTCCTCGACGCCCTGACCAAGCGCAGCTGCCACGCCCAGCCGATCACCGTCATCACCGGATCCGACGCGGCAGCCCTCGACCCGAAGACGGAAGCGCTCAACGACCCGGACTCGCCGATCACCGTCCTGTACGCGTCCTTCCCCAAGGCGGAGCAGTTCCGCGCCCCCGACAACCCCGGCCGCGGCCTGTACGAGGCCTTCGCCAAGGCCTTCACCTCCCCCCACCACGGCCGGCAGTTCCCCGCAGAGCACCTGAACAGCAGCTACTGGAGCATCGTCGCCTACGACGCCGTCGTCACGGCCGCGACCGCCCTGCACAACGCCGCCGTCCACAGCCCGTCCAGCCTGCCCAACCGCTACGCCGTCAGGAACGAGCTGTACGCACTGCGCAACAACGCCGTCGCCGGCGCCAGCGGCCACTTCGGCATCGACAAGAACGGCAACCGCACCAACACCGACACCGTCACCACCGTCCACCGCCTCGGCCAGCCCCTGCCCAAAACGACCCAGCCGAGCAACTGACCAACCACCATCCCCGCGGTGGGGCAACCCGGCCAGGACCGCCCCACCGCGTCGTCATCGCCCTTGGCAGCTCCGGCCGACTGGTCGGCCAGTGCCGTCAACACGCCGGCTCGTGGACACACAGAGTGCGGGGCGGCACCCCATGCGGGTGCCGCCCCGCACTGCTTTTGAGCAACGTCTTTCAGCCGGATCTCTCCCCCGCCTGACGCCGCCGCGCTGACGGCGCCGCGGAGCGGCGGCACGGCCGACGCGCAACCGGCTGAGCGCACCCCAGCCCCCGGCCGCGGCAGCGCCGCCCGCCCCTCCCGTCCCATACTCCTTCACTCCTGCCAGGGGACATGGGCAGAGCGGCCGCAACGGGGATGTCAGCGGGCCGACCACGGCGAAACCGCGTGGTGACCTGCACGGACGCGAGGGCGCTCCTGCGCGGTGCGCAACAGTAGGCGCACCCCTTGGCACAACTCGTGCTCCTGGTCGACCGGGGCGGCCGGTCACGCGGCTCGGACGGCTCCGTGGACGCGGGCGAGGTGGCGCAGCTCGGAGCGTGCCGCCGGCACCGAGGGGACGGTTTCCCAGTAGAGGTGGCACCACAGCCGTACGGACTGGCGCAGCAGGCGGCGGCGCAGGGCGGCGGTGTCGCGGGGGCTTGGGTGCGGCGAGCGCGTCGTAGGTGGCGTTCCAGGCGGCTTGCGTCTGCACCAGATCGTCGGGGAAGTCGGTCACGTCCATACCGGCATTAGATTACTTGTTCGAAACTCGTGTCACTTCGGACACGCCCCGACCGGCGCCGTGGTCGTGTGACTGAGCGTTTCAGTTGGCCCCTGAGTGTCGTACTTGGCCCGGCTGAGCGTGATGGTTGGCCCAAGCCGTTTCCTCGTTACTCCACAGCGCGGCCGATGAGTTTGTTGCTCCCGGTCGGTCCAAGCTCGCGACACCCCATGAAAGGACACCACCATGTCGGAGCTTCTTGTCGACTTCATCACCTCCCTCGACGGCCATGCATCGGGAAAGGGATGGCCCGGCTTCTGGGGCCTCGAGGGCCCGGAGTACCTCGCATGGCTCGGCGAGCAGCCCAAGGCCACGTACCTGATGGGAGCGAACACCTACCGCCTGATGTCGGGCTTCGCCGCAGGCGAGGTCCCGAATGGCCAAGACGAGTTCAGGCCCGAAGAAGAGGCGTCCGTCGACGAGCTCACGCAAGCGCCCAAGGTGGTGTTCTCCGCCTCACTCAAGGCGCCACTGACGTGGGCCAACTCCACGCTCGTCCGCGACGACGCCGTCGAGGCGGTCCGCGCCATGAAGTCGAGTGGCTCGGGGCTCCTCAGCACGATCGGCAGCCTCAGCCTGTGCCGGTCCCTGCTACGAGCAGGACTCGTCGACCGCTTCCGGGTCGTGATGTTCCCGGTGATCACCGGGGCCACGGGGGAAGAACGCATCTACGACGGCTATCCGGACGTTGCCCTGGAGATGATCGAACACCGCACCTTCGACGGCCGCATCCAGCTGGTCGAGTACAAGCCCCGCGTGCTCGAACACCCGCCGCTCGGCGTCCCTGCATGACGTCGCCCCGTCCGCCGGTCTGGACAAAACCAGGCCGGCGCCGACGGGCGCGGAGCGACACCTTAGTAGGGGAGGCGAACGGCCAACGTCAGGACGCCCGGCCCACCTGGCTCCGAACCGTCGCAGGTCAGTCCACGTACGCCCTCCCAGGCCGCAGTCTCCGCGAAGATCCATCTTCCGGATATGGATGCGCCGCTGGGCGCTTCCCTGGGCAGAGCCTCGCGAGCTGAGCGCTCTACATGGCCGATGGGGCCAACTGAAGCGCTCAGTCACAGGTCGGGGGCGAGCTCACGTCGAGGTCGTGCTCCATGGTAGGGGCGACCACGCTGGCTCAGCGGCGACGGAGTTCCTCAGCCCAGTTCCGAAGCGGTCCTTCGAGGACCAGGTTGTCTCCGCGGGCCACGGTCTGGAGCAGCTGGGCGCACAAGGTCGCTTCGGCGGCGAGGCCAGCCGGACTGCCCAGCACGGGGAAGGCGGCGCGGACTCGGGCGGCAGTGTCCGGCTGGAGCAGCGAGTAGGCGTTGAGAGTGGTGGCGTCGAACCCCTCCGGGGCCATGCCCCATCCTTCCCGGTCCAGCAGGCGCAGCGGTTCGGTGAGGTTCGCCCGGTGGACATCCGCGTGGGCTGTGGTCCAGCAGGAGACGGCCGGGGCCGGGATGCCCACGAACTCGGGGATGGCCCGCTCCATGTACTGCTGCCGCACGGCGACGCGGCCGGTGCCTGTGGCCGCCACTTCTCCAGCGTCCCGGCGAGGTCGTTCCACCAGGAGTCCGGCAGCTGGGCCTCGTGCTGGAGGACCGGGTCGTCGGACAGGACCGGGTCATCGACGCGGACCGGCAGCTCCGCCCGGTAGGTGATGCCGTCGTCGACGGCATCGTGGACGGCCAGGAGGGCGGGCCGGTGGCCGTCGAGGTCGCCGAAGGCACCACACTGCGCTCGCTGCGCCAGGCCGACGTGCCCATTGAAGTTTCCCGTGATCTCGGACACGTGATCGTTGTGCCGCGAGGGCGTGCTGATGCCGCTGCCTGGTCTCGGCCGGGGTGAGGTAGCCGAAGGTCTTGTGCTTGCGCAGTCGGCGGCGGTTGTAGAAGGTCTCGATGAAGGAGAAGACCTCCGTGCGGGCAGTGGCCCGGTCGGGCCAGGTACGGGTGCCGATCTCCTCCTTGAGCAGGGCCCAGAAGCTCTCGCGGCAGCGTTGTCGAAGCATGATCCGGTGCGTCCGCAGCTCTGCCGCAGCCCGGACTTCCCTCTTCGTTCCCGGAACTGGGTGGACGTGTATTCGCCGCCGCGATCGCTGTGAACCACACAGCCGGGCTCCAGTCCGCCCCGGCCGTGGGCCATGTCGAGAGCGTCGACGACGAGCTCGGCGCGGTGGCGGTCGGCCATGGCATAGCCGACGACCTCGCGGGTGGCCAGGTCCAGCCAGCAGGCGAGATAGAGCCAGCGCTCGGCGGTGGGCAGGCAGGTGATGTCGCCGACCAGCCTGATCCCGGGGCGCTCGGCATGGAAGTCGCGGCCGATCAGGTCCGGGGCCGGCTTCGCCTTCCCATCAGGCCGGGTCAACGAACGCCGCCTGCGCCGGGTGACGCCGCGGATGTCGCGCTCACGCATCAGGCGGGCGACGCGCTTGCGGTTCACCCGCCGCCCCAGACGGCGCAGTTCGGCGTGGACGCGCGGGACACCGTAGGTGTGCCGGGAAGCGATGTGCACAATGGGGATCTCGTGAGCGATCGCGTCGTCGGCGGCCTGCCGGGCACGGCGGGCCGCCCCGCCCTCGCGCCGGGCGTAGCAGGAGGAGCGGACGACCTTCAGCACCCGGCACGGCAGGACGATCGGACAGGTCGCCTTCTCCGCATGGATCAACCGGTACAGCTCGCTCACCGGTCGTTCTCCTTCACGAAGAAGGCCGTCGCTTTCTTCATGATCTCGATCGTCTGCTGCTGTTCGCGGACCTCCTTGCGCAGCCGCTTGAGCTCCTCGCGCTCGGCGCTGGTCAGCTCACCGGATCCGCTCTCGCCCCGGTCTGCCTTCGCCCGGCGGTACCAGCTGCGAAGGGACTCGGAGCTGATGCCGAGTTCCCGGGCGACGGCGGTGACCGTCTTGCCCGAGAAATCGACGAGCGCGATCACGTCCCGCTTGAACTCCTCGGTGTACCGCTTCGTGTACTTGCTTCCCACCTGGTGCTACTTCCTCTGGAACCTCAAGATCCCAGTCTCCAGGCGTCCACGATCAAGGGGAAGCTCCATCGAAGGAGACAAGGCTCGGCCTGGACGCCCTCGAGATGGCCTTGTGGCAGCGGGACCGAAACCAACACCCACACGCAAAAGGCGAGTTGATACACCACTCCGACGCCGGCCCGCAGTACACATCGTCGCACTCGCCGAGCACCTCGACCGGGCGGGCATCGCCGCGTCGATCGGCTCGGTCGGCGACGCCTACGACAACGCCCTGATGGAGTCCATGACCGGCGTGTTCGAGACCGAGTTGGTCGAGCCCCGCCGGCCCTGGAAGACGCTTTCGCAGGTCGAAGTCGCTACCGCCGAATGGGTCGACTGATACTGCCACGACATCCCACCCGCCGAATACGAAGCCAAGTACTACCGCGCAACCACGGACCCCAGGTCACAGTCACGACCTAGAGTCTCGATCAAACCCGGAACGGTTCACCCTCACGAAATTCCGAGGCCCGGACTCAGTCACCGATCGCCGGACCACATGATGCCTGACATTCCACCGTCCACCGCGATGTCGGTGCCGGTGATGTAGGAAGCCCTGTCCGATGCGAGGAAGAGGGCGGCCTCGATGATCTCCTCCGGTTCGGCCGACCGGCCCAGCGCAGCGTACTGCCAGAACGGGCGCGCCCCCGACGCCCGGACCTTCGGTACGTCCTCGCTGCTCGCCGGCACGTCAGGGTTCTGAGGTGCGGTAGCGAGCGGGACGATGCCGGGACTGATACTCACCGAGCGGATACCGTGTGGCGCGCCCTGAGCGGCAAGCATCCTGGCCAGGGCCTGGACCCCTGCGTTGGCCGCACCGTGCGCCACGCAGGGGAAACCTGAGAGTTCGCGATGCCCGGCCACCGAGGCCACGCTGACGATGACTCCGGACTTACGTTTGACCATGTGCGGCCAGACTGCGCGGGCAGCGACGTACGCAATGGTCAGTTCATTGCGTATCGTGAAGTCCCAATGGTCGATCGACGCATCCTCAAAAGGTGCGAAGCCGACGCCTGCGGCGTTGTTGTAGAGGACATCGATCTTCCCCCATCGAGAAATCGCCTCATCTGCCCAGCGCTCCGCGTGACTCGGATCGGCCAGATCCAGAGATTCCAGGGACGCCATCTCTCCACCGGCTTCCCGCACGAGCTCAGTGGTCTGCGCCGACCTGTCGGCGGCGATGTCACTGCCCAGCACCTTCGCGCCCGCTTTGGCGAACATCAGCCCAGCGACCCTGCCCTGGCGCCCGCCGGTCCCGGAGATCAGGACCACCTTGTCATCGAACTCTGGCATTGCTGTTCCTCGCAGTCATAGGGATGTCCGGTCGTCTTGACCGTGCCGCGAAATCGTGTGCGGTCAGGCTGCGGAGACCGGACCGACTGACCTCGCGGTCTCGGCCCGCTCGCCATGAACGTTGCTGTCACATGCGCGTGAGGCCGCCGTCGGCCATGATCGTCTGCCCGGTGACGAACGAGGAGTCCTCGCCGGTGAGAAAGGCGATCGTGCCGACCACGTCGTCCGGCTCGGCGACTCTCTTGATGGCCTGGAGCTGAGCGATCTGCTGCTGCGCCGCGTCGGGGACCGCGGAGACGATGCCAGGGGTGCGCGTCATGGTCGGGCCGACGGCGTTGACCGTGATTCCGAAGGCGGCCACGTCGTTGGCCAGTCCTCGGGTGAAACCGATCGCGCCCATTTTGCTCGCCATGTAATGGGACACTCCCGGGCTGGCCAGGCCTATCGAGTTCGATGTGAGGTTGACGATGCGTCCCCAGCCGCCCTCCTTCATCAGCGGAAGCACTGCCTTCACCATCAGGAACTGGGAGTCCAGGTTGACGGCGAGGACCCGGCGCCAGGTCGCATAGTCCAGCGCGTCGATGTCATAGCGGGGGTAGATACCGGCGTTGTTGACCAGGATGTCGCAGCGTCCGTGGCGGTTGCGGACCTCCTCACCGACGCGGCGCGTCTGGTCGGGGTCGGAGACATCCGCTCGCAGGCCGATGCAGCCATGCCCGGCCGCTTCGAGCAGACGCAGTGTCTCGGCGGGTTCCTCCAGGTCGACGGCGACGACGCGGGCACCGCGATCGGCGAGCCGGCGGCAGACGGCCTGCCCGATTCCGCCAGCGGCTCCGGTCACAACAGCGACACGGTTTTGATGGGTCGATGGCATCGTGGTCTCCGATGAATGAGATGGGCCGAACACGGAGGCTCCGGACCGCGCGCGAGGAGTGGCGGAGCCCGTTGCCGGAGGGGTGGGTGAGAAGGCCGCACGGTGCCGCGAGCCGGATACGGTGCGCGCGGATGGGCGGCCCGCGCGGCTTGCCCGCCGGACTCCGGGGCTGCCCCGGCGTCCGGCGGGAGGCAGTCAGGCGCGGGCGGCCGCGGCGGCGACGATCCAGTTCCTGAACTCGACGGCGAAATGCCGCAGGTGGTGGTCCAGGACCTCGTCCGGGCACGTGAGAGGGAAGTAGACCGTCAGGTTGGCCGTGAAGCCGTCGGCGGTGTCACCGAACTGGGTCAGCACCCGCCCCACGACGGTGCCGTCGGCCAGGAAGAGGTTCGAGGACATCTTGTGCGGAAACTCCGACTCCGGGAGCAGTTCGTCCGCGTTCGAGGCCCAGGCCATCGCGTCCGTTCCCCAGCCGCCCATGAAGAAGGAGCAGACGTGGGGGCCGATGTTCTCCACCACGGTGAACGTTCCGTCGACCCCAGGGAACATCGCGTAGTGCTCGGGGTGCGCGGCCAGCCGCGCGTTCTCGTCGTTCGCGAAGGTCTTCTCCATCCAGGCCAGGAACTGACCCGACGTGAGGCCCCGCGTCGTCAGCACCGTCGTGCCGGCCGTGAAGCCGCCGTCGGAGGTGAGGGCGCTCTCCCGCAGGAAGGCGTTTCCCTTCTCGATGTCCGCGGCCAGCAGGTCGAGCAGGCCCTGGCGCCCCAGCCGCGCCCGGAGGCGGTCCAGGACGCGGCGGGCGTAGAAGAGCTCGAAGTCGTCGATGCTCCCGGTGCCCGTGGGCCCGGCCTCAAGCGTCACGGTGACGGGCGGGCGCGTCGGGTTGTCGGGCATGGTCGAACCTCCGTAAAATGTGAATGTGAATTTACGTTCGCATAATGCTACGCCGAAGAGTGCACCACTTGTCAACAAGACCTTCTGAGGCCGCCGCCGCTACCGTGCGGCACATGCCCGACGAGCCGGACCGCCAGGCGCCCTGCCGGCAACCCCGGCAGGCACGCAGTGCCGCGACCCTGGCCCGCGTACTGCGGGCGGCCAAGGAGATCGCCTCCTCGGCCGGCCTGGAGGAGATGACGATCGCCGGTGTCGCGAACGCGCCGCGTCTCGGTCGGCACGATCTATCGCCGCTTCGAGGACAAGGAACAACTGATCACCGCCCTGTCCGAGCGGATGCTGGAGCGGCGCGAGGAGTACGTGGCCGAGCGGCTGCGCACGGCCGAGCAGTCGCTCGCCGGCATCATGGACGCCTACAGGCACGCCCTGTTGCTGAAGGGCAGTGGTCGTGCAGGAGCGGGAATCCGTCCCGGTTGTCGAGATGCCGGAAGGCGGCGACCACGAGGGCCGGGGTCTTCGCGCGGCCGCGCCCCGAGGACCACCGGGTCTCCGCGACCTCATCCTCCAGCCAGCGCAGCACCTTGGCGATAGCCCGCTCGATGATCCGGCGCGTCCTGGCGTCTCCCAGCGCCCACAGCACGATCAGGGACGCCTGCGGCTGGAAGGTGAAGTCGAGGGCGAGCAGCGGGGTCTGCTTGCGCGCCTCGATCTCCTCGATCGGCTGCCCGAGCACGGTCGCCCGGCGCGCGGTGGCCCGGTCGGCGCCGTCGTCCAGGAGGTCGCGCTCGATGCGGTCGGCGTCCGGGTGCCGGCCCTGCTCGAAGACGAGCCCCATCTGCCGCTCGGACACTTCCGCGCCCTCGATGAGCCCGAGCGCGTCCAGGCCGCGCCCCGACCACCTCCCCGGCGGGAGGTTGACCATCTCCTGGGCGTCCTTCAACGACTGGCCGACCGGACGGCGGCCGTCTCCGAACGCGACTCCGCGCTCGTAGTACCGCCACGCGTTACGCGTCTGAACCTTCGCGACACTCAGCATCCCCACAGGGAAAACCCGCTCTGGCCTGCAAGAAAGCCCAATCCCGTGGGGCGGGATAGTTCACCGGAACTTCACGGCCGAACCCGTACGGCGGGCGCTTTCGGCACCGTCGTGCCCGCCCGGCGGACACCACCCGGGCCATGTAAATACTGCGCGGCGCCCGGTCACACGTGCCTCACACGCCCCGGAAACCGCCAGCAGACGACTCCACCGTCAACGAGCACACATCTACGGACCGCTCCCCCACCCGACGGCCAAAGACGCCACGCCCTGCACCACGTCACCGACTCTCCGCCCCCGGCAACGCCGGGGGCTTCGTGCTGCCTGGAGGACCGACGTGCCGACCTACGAGACCCTCCCCCGCTTCACCACCGACCTGGACCGCCTCACCCCAGAACAGCGCCGCCGCTGCCGCCAGACCGTGGCGGCCTTCGTCGACGACCTCCGCGCCAGGGCCTTCCGCGCCGGCCTCCGAGTGAAGGTGTACGGCGCGCGCCCGGAGTCTTCGAGCCACTCCCGCGCGGCGCGCACCACCGCACCGCGCTGTCCATCGCGGTGCGCGCCATCGGTGCCGGCGCACCGCACCAGACGCGCGCTACGGGCGGCGGGCCCCTGTATCAACATGCCGGGCGACGAACTCCACCGCCTCGCCCGGCAACTCGAATCTGCCCCGGGAAACCGTCCGTACTGCGTGGAGAACTTCAGCAGCACGGCGACCTCAGTCGCGTAGTACCGCGCTTGCCGGACACGATCTGCTGCTCGTCCTTCAGCAGCGTCCAGTGCTCGACCAGGCCGTCCAGGTCCAACGGGGTACGGGCCACGGTCGTCGACCGTCCTCGCGGGCTTCGACTTCCACCGTATCCGACAGCGGCTACGTCTATCGCGCAGCCGCGCCGGGACCGGGCCGGGGAAGGCGGGCCGGTGGTGTGCCTACGTCTCGCCGGGCTGCGAAGGCCGGCAGTACATGGGAGAGGCGATGACGACCAAGACCGCACTCCTGAACGGGATCACGGGCCAGGACGGCTCGTACCTGACCGACCTGCTCGTGTCGAAGGGCTACGCCGTCCACGGCATCGTCGCCCCTTCCGGGGACCATGGACACCGTCGGCATGGATCCGCTCCCGCGGTTGGAGGCTATCCGGGCCAGCAAGATCGGCACTCGCCTCCACCAGGACTCTTTGGGCGCGGCCTGGACGCTTCCGTTCATCCCGGCACTGCGTTAGTGGCACGGCGAACGGATCTGTCCGGCCGCTACGCAGCTTGATGACAAGCAGCAGTGGGCGCCGCACGCGGTGCTGCCCGAGTACATTGCCTTCCAAGTCCGGTCCGGTCCCGGGGCGGTGTGGCAGCTGCTGCGCGCCCCCGGGTGCTGTGAGCCGCCTTGGGCCACCGACCGGTGGTCATCCCGGGGAAGACAGGGGAGGACATGCGATTTCTGGAGCGGGAACGCGCCACTATGAAGAAGCTGCTGCCGGGGCTGGACGAGAGCCTGCGGGAGGTACCCCTCATGGAGCTGGAGGGCCCGAGTACCCCCGGCATCCGGCTCTTCCGCGACAGCGGCGGCCCCGGGCTGCTGGCGCCGACCTCCTACCAGGGTCAGGGAGCCACCGCCGTGGACGCCCTGCGGGTGCAGCGCGCACTGGGCAGCAGGTCACCGTCGCTGGCCGTGGCCGCCACCATCCACCACTTCTCGATGGCCACTCTGGTCGGTCTGGTCTCCGCCAGCAACGATGGCCCGGAGTGGATGCTTGTCGAGGGTGTGGCCTCCAGCAACCGCCTCATGGCGTCCGGCTTCGCCGAGGGGCGCCCCGGCGCTGGACTCCTCTCCCCCTCGATGACCGCCGCGCAGGGATCCGACGGGGTGGGGATCAGCGGGGTGACGCGCCCGTACAGTCTGGCCCGGTCAATGGACCTGCTCATCACCAGTGTCATGGTCCCCCGCGTGGACGGCCGGGGCGAGGAACTGGCGGTGGCGCTGGTGCCCGCGGAAAGCGAGGGTTTGAGCGTCAGCGGGGAGGGGGCGGGGAACGAGCAGGTCACCCTCGACGACGTACTGGTGCCGCCGGAGCTGCTGGTGCGCACAGCGGACGTCGACGGGCAGCTGGACGTACTGCTGACCGCGGGCTTCGCCTGGTTCCAGCTACTGATGACGGGCAGCTACCTCGGGGCCGCCAGCGCACTGGTCGAGCGGGTGCTGCTCGACAACCGGATACCCGAGTCCGAGCGGGTCCGGCTGCTGGTGAAGATTGAGGGCGCGATGTCGGCCGCGGAGGGCGTCGCCCGCCGGATCGACGACGGCAGCCCGGACGAGTCGACGCTCGCCGACTCGCTGTACGTCCGGTACTGCGTGCAGGACATCCTCTCCCGGGTGGTCCCGCGTGCGGTCGAACTGCCCGGTGACCTCGACGTCATGGCGTCCGATGAGGTCGGCCACCTCGCCGCCTGCGCCAACGGGCTGATCCTGCATCCGCCGGCACGTTCCCAGATGACCGGTCCGCTGGCGGCGTACCTGGCCGACGGGCCGCTCACCATCGCCTGATTGCAGGCGCCCCTCGCCCCGGATCACGACCCGCCATCCTGTACCGCACCGCACCCGATGGGAGTCCGTGTATACCGCCCGAACCCCAGCCGTGTACCCCTCCGTCAACGGCAGGTGCCTCTATGTTCTCCATCTCGAGGCCGTTCGGGGTCGACGAGGACGGGCAGACGGCGTCGGTGCGGGCCTCGTTCCTGTTCGCCGATCCCACGTTCGCGGTGGTGGACTCCCCCGCACCCGGGGTGGTGCCGTGGGGGCTCATGAAGTCGGTGCCCGTGCGGGAGCGGGCTCTGGCCTGGCAGCGGCACATCCGCGAGATCGAGACCGGGCCGCCCGGCGGTCCGGCAAGCAGCGGGATGCCCCGGCCCGATTACGACCCCGAGCGGAAGTCGATGGCCGAGCGGGAGCAGGCCAAGGCCGACGAACTCGCACGGCTGGGCTGGCCGCAGGTCAGCCGGGGCCACCGTGCGCCGCATGCGTGCCCGCTACCACGCGGGCGGCCTGATGGGGCTGGTCCCGCAGCGCAAGCCGTCGCGTGCGACGGGGCGGGCCGATCAGCGGGTGGTGGCCGCCGTGCTGGAGGCGCTGCGCCGCCGGCGTGGCCGCTCCAAGGGCACGCTGAAGGGATTACGGGAGCTGACCGGGCAGATCCTCGCCGACACCCATGGTCCGGGCGTGGTGGCCTTGCCTGCGCCGTCGACGTTCAACCGGCTGGTGCGGGTACTGGCCGACCCGCTGGAGCATCCCGGCCGCACCGCCCGCACCGCCACCGCCACGCCGGTGCGGCCGTTCACGCCGACGGTGGCGCTGCGGCCGGGCGAACTGGTGCAGGTCGACACCACCCTCCTGGATGTGATGGCCGTGGGCGAGGACGGCCGCCCGGTGCGCCCGGAGCTGTCCATCGCCCTGGACGTGGCGACGCGGTTCGGTGGTGGCGGCCGTGCTGCGCGAGGAGAGCACGAAGGCCGTCGACGCAGCCCTGCTGCTGGCGGAGATGGCCGTGCCCCACCCGGCGCGGCCCGGCTGGCCCGGCCAACTGCGCCTGGCCCATGCGGCCATCCCCTACGACCGGCTGTTCGCCCTCGATACGCGCCTGGAGCAGGCGGCGGCGCGGCCGGTGGTGGTGCCCGAGACGATCGTCATCGACCGGGGGCGGGTGTTCGTCTCCGCCGCGTTCCTGGCCGCCTGCGAGACCCTGGGCGTCAGTGTGCAGCCCGCCCCGCCGCGCTCGCCGGCCGCCAAGGGTGCCGTCGAGCGGAATCTGCCCCCGCACCCCCTGACACGCGCGCAGCAGACCGCCTTCCTCCACCGCCTCGCCGGCCGCCTCCGGCCGCCCCGCCTCGCACCCGCCGACCACGACCTGCTCTGGCGACGCCTGCACGCCCGCTGAACAACTCGCTTGCACCAGCCGGGAACAGCCGCCAACTCCCCCTGCCCAAAGGCGTACCGACCACACTGCGCAAAAGCCGGCATGACGCTCAGCTCACTGCGCAGAGCAAAACGGCCAGCTCAACCCACGTATCGCCCATCGTCAACGCTTCGGCCCGGCGTAAGCCTCCCCCGGGATGCAGACGTACCACTCAGTACAGCTGAGCGACAGCAGGTCACAACCAAAATCATTCAGCCTGGGCAACAGGTACGCCGCACTGAGGCGGCCTGGTCGTCGTCAACGGCCCAGAGCGCGCGGGCGAGGAAGTACAGGGCGACGGTCCCGGCGTAGGTGAAGGCGCCCCAGCCCACGATCAGCGGGAAGACGATCGCGTCGCCGCGTGGGGCGCTGTAGGCGACGCCCTGCCCGGTGGTGAACAGCCACGGGAACCAGGCGGAGCGGACGAAGCCCGGGTCGGCGCAGCGGCCTCCGCCCCGGCGCCATGCCATCAGCGGGACCGAGGCGGAGCCGACACTGGCCAGGCAGTACATGAAGGCGAAGAAGTCGTTGGCGATGAACTGGTGGCCGTTGGTGATACCGAGGTAGGCGACCCCGGGCAGGAAGAGCGCGGCTGGTACCCCGAAGCCCAGCACCTCGCCACGGTCTCGAACTTTTACCACGCTCTCCCCTGCTGCTGTCGACGTCGTCGTGGGCACCGCGCCGGCCGCGCCCAGCCGGACCCGCCGATCAGCAGCAGCGGCCGGGCAGGAGGGGCCGGCCTACTCGCGGCGCGCGAGTTCCTCGGGGGTGGGCACGTGCCGGGTGAGGTACAGAGCTGGCCGCTGAAGTCGACGGTGGCCGTGTGCCGCAGCACGTCGTCGGCGTCGAAGAGGTTCTGCTCGATCTCCAGGCACACCCGGTCGGTGGAGATCCCGAAGTCGCGGGCCTCCTGGTCGCTCACCTGCCGCGCCCCGGGTGCGGGTGACCATCCGCACCGTCCCGGCCGGCGCGCCCGGCGACGGCTCGAGACCGCATCTTCACGCAGCGGCCGAAAGCGCCTGCCACCCGATCGAACCGTCAAGTTGCCCAGGCAGTCCGCCCGGTTCAATCCTGGACGGTGGCGAGCCAGTCGGTCAGCAGGCTGTTGACCTCGTCGGGGCGTTCCTGCTGGATCCAGTGGCCGCAGCCGTCCAGGAGGTGGGAGGCGGACAAGGCGGGGAGGGTGGTGGGGTAGGCGTCGATGGCGTCGGCCATCCAGGTGGTGGAGGCATCCAGTGCGCCGCCGACGAACAAGGCGGGCTGTGTGATCGGGGCTCCGCGGTGGGGGGCGAGGTCTTCCCAGTCGCGGTCCATGTTCCGGTAGCGGTTGAGGGCGCCGGTCAGGCCAGTGCGTTCGAATTCCCCGGCGTAGACGTCGAGGTCGTCCTCGGTCAGCCAAGCTGGGAGCGGGCCAGCGGGGAAGCGGTCGCGCAGCTGGCAGCCCAGGGCGACGAAGTGAGGGTCGGGCTCGTCATGGGCAGGCATGGTGTCAGCGGACAACGCGGCGTAGAAACCGGCGAGCCAGCTCCGTACGTCGGGCTCGATCTCTGTTTCGGCGCGGCCGGGTTCCTGGAAGTAGGAGACGTACAACTCCTGCTCGGGGCCGCCGATCTGGCCGAAGATGTCGGTGGGCCGGGGCCCGCCGGGCGGCGCGTAGGGGACGCTCAGCAGGCCGACGGCGCGGACGATCTCCGGGTGGATCAGGGCGGAGGCGGAAGCGATGTTGGAGCCCCAGTCGTGGCCGACGATCACCGCGCTTTCCTCGCCGAGGGCGCGCACGACGGCGACGTTGTCCTCCACCAGGTCGAGCATTCGGTAGGCGTCGGTCGCGGCGGGCTTGGAGGAGCGGCCGTAGCCGCGTACGTCGATCGCCACTGCCCGGTACCCGGCGGCGGCGAGGGCCGGGAGTTGGCGGCGCCAGGAGTACCAGGACTCGGGGAAGCCGTGCACGAGCAGGACCAGCGGACCGGTGCCCTGCTCGACCAGGTGCAGGCGTCCGGCCGGGGCCTCGACGATGCGGTGGCGGAGCGCGGCGGTCGGCTCGGATTGCATGGGGGCTTCTCCTCGGTTCGCGGGCGGACGCGGCTACCCATCGATCATGCGGTGCGACGCCCGCCCGACGCGATCAGCCTTGCCAGCCTGGCAAACTCGCAGGATGGGCGGTGGAGCGGCGCGGTCGGAAGGAACGGTCACGGTGGCAGTCGACGAGGTGGACGGCACGTTGGCGGCCATGGGGCCCAGGCTGCGAGCCGCGCGCGAGCAGCACGGCGCCACGCTCGCCGGTATCAGCTGTGCGACCGGCATTTCGCCGAGCACGTTGTCGCGGATCGAGACCGGCCGGCGCAAGCCCACCCTGGAGGTGGTGCTGCGGCTGGCGAAGGAGTACGGCGTCTCCCTGGACGAGCTGGCCGGTACCGCAACCGTCCCAGCGGCCGAGCCGCGCGCCTCGGCGCCGCTGAGCTTCGGCGACGGCAAGGTGGTGCTGCCGCTCACCCGGTACGTCGGCGGCCTGCACGCCCACAAGCATGTCCTGCCCACCATTGAGGGGCCGCCCGCGCGGCCCCGTCAGGTCTCCCACGAGGGCTACGAGTGGCTGTGCGTCCTGTACGGGCGGCTGTGGCTGGCACTCGGTGACCAGGACCTCGTCCTGGCTGCCGGGGACGCCGCCGAGTTCGACACCCGCATCCCCCATGGAGTCGCGAACGCCGGATCCGACCGACCGGTCGAGTATCTGATCATGTTCGGGCCTCAGGGAGAACGTCTACGGCCACGTACTCCTCCAGCCGCTGGTCGCGGGACTGGTGACAGCAAGGCTGCTGAATGAGCAGTGGTGACAAGCCGCGTGCCTCATTCGTGACAACCACGCTGCTTCATTCGGTCTCATTCGCCACGTCACCCGGCTCTGCCGCACAGCATCCACGACCTCTTGGCGCAGGCCGCCCTACCCGACCCGTTCACCGACGACGACGTCGCCGACCGGAAGCGGGAAGTCGTACGCGAGGTCACCGTCACCCTCATGTTCGGCACCGGCTCGCCCCCGACGGACAGTTCCCGATCATTTTGGAGCGTGCCGGCAAGGACCTCCAGGCCCTGGTCTCCAAGCTCCTCTACAGCGACGACGACGCCGCGCACCTGGCCAACTTCGCCGAAGAGCGCCTTGGCTCCGAGGGACATGAGCCTGAGATCACGTCGTGGCCTCCCGCAGACCGCAGGGACAAGGCTTCCGAGGCGACGACGCAGGCCCCGAGCCCACCCATCAGCACGATGCTGTCCGGGTCTGTCGCGCGGGCCCACTCCAAGGCACCTCTCCCTAGCCAAGGACGTCTGATCGGCTCGAAGTCGGCCGTGCCCGCTGCCCGACGCCGTCCCATAGCCGTGAATCGAGAAGGGTTCCCCGCCGCGGCCAGGTCCCAGACGGTTTTGTCCTTCGGGTCGATCCCGCGGAAGTCGTCCCGAGCGGTCTTCAGTGTCGAGCGTGTGCCGCGCATGAAGGCGACCAGGTTCGGCCCGCGGCTGAGTGTCTCCGCAGCGGGAAGTGCCCCCTCGGCCAGGGTGATACTGGGCAGGCCGGTCAGCTGCCTCACCGGTCATCGGACCAATGAGGGATTTTGAGAGACTGGCCCCGCGCATCCCTCTGCTGGGGGACGAAAGGAATCTCCCATCGTGCCACTGGTCTCAGCGGTGCCAAGGAGAAGTGAATTTGCGTCAGGTAGGGGGCAGAGCCAGCTGATGCCCCTTACCTCGTGTTCTCCCTCGGTGCCGACGAGACGATTCGCCTTGGCGTACCTGGCCCACTCGATTCGGCGCTTGCGGCACAGGGGCGTCGACGGCGTTTTGTCGTGTTCGCAGCCGCGACGCGCACAGGCTGGCAGCGCGGCATACGGCTTCTGTAGAAGGATCCACTCGGGCAGCGTCATGTCACGCCAGGTCACGCTCTTCCAGAGCGAGTAATGCGAGAGACACAGCCGTTGGCAGTGGCGCTGCCGGCCGCAGGCTATGCCGTCCCGCTCGATCACGCACCGCTCTTCCGCCGACATCCGCCGGCCCGGCCCGGGGCGTGTGGGAGATCAGGAACTCCTCCCAGCCTGGGCCGCCGGCGGTGAAGGCGTTGGCGCGGGTTGAGCAGCAGGTCGCCTCGGTGGTGCACAGCCCGGAGCAGCCCACGATGCTGCACTCCCGGACCCGGGTCGCCGGACTGTCACTTCGGCCGTTGAACAGGTCCAGGTCAGGCTGCCATTCCGAGGGGCGCCAGTCAGGCTCCCGTATGAGAGAGGATCCGTCAGGTACCCACGGCAGAGGCGTGCTCGACGACTGCTCCACTTTCGTCCGGGTGAACGATCGCGTCGTAGATGATGCGGCGGTACTCCAGGAACCGCGGGTCGGCCTTCGCGCCCAGCTCGTCCCGCGGACGTGGAAGGTCGATCGCGACCTCGGTAACCACGTGACTGGGTCGTGCGCTGAGCACGATCACGCGATCGGCCAGGAAGATGGCCTCGTCGATGTCGTGGGTGATCAGAAGGGTCGTGAGCCCGAGCTTGCTCGAGATCTTGGCGGTCATCAGCTCCAGCTTGATCCTGGTCTGGGCGTCGACCGACGCGAACGGCTCGTCCATCAGGAGCACCCGAGGGTGCGTGGCGAGCGCCCGCGCGATCGCGACCCTCTGCTGCATGCCGCCCGACAGCTGCCAGGGATAGTGACCCTCGACATCGCTGAGTTGGACCTGCTCAAGGCTCTCGGTAGCACGCTCGTGGCGTTCCTGCCGTGACAGTCCGTGCAGCCCGAACTCGACGTTCTTGCGCACGCTGAGCCAAGGGAACAGGCTGCGGTTGTACTCCTGGAAGACGATCCCGAACCCGTCGGGCACCTTGCGGATGGGCTGCCCGTCGAAGGTGAGCTCGCCGCGGCTGGGCTTCAGCAGGCCGGCGATGGTGCGCAAGAGGGTGGTCTTGCCGCAGCCGGAGGGGCCCACGATGGCGACGAACTCCCCGTCGCCGACCGTGAAGGACACCGAGCCGATCGCCTCGGTCCGGGTTCCCTTCTCGCCGGTGTAGGTCTTGCCGATGCCGTCGGCTCGAAGCAGTTCGGAAGTGGTGGGGTGGTTCATGGCGTGCGGCCCTTCATTCCGTCGAACCAGAACATGGCGCGCTTCTCGATCGCCGAGAAGAGTCCGGTGAGCAGCAGCCCGATGAGAGCCAGGATCACGACACCGGCGTACATCGACGTGAGCGCGTAGAGCCGTTGGGACTGCAGGATCAGGTAGCCCAGACCTGAGGAGGCCCCGAACATCTCGCTGACCACCATCAGGATCAAGGAGACCGCCAGGCCGATCCGCAGACCGACCATGATCTGCGGTGTGGCTGCCGGCAGCACAACACGGCGCAGCACTGCCAGGCTGGATCCGGAGGTGTAGATGCGAGCGCTCTCGATGTAGCCCGGTTCCACGCGGCGGACGCCGTCGGCCGTATTGAGCAGGACCGGCCAGAACGCGCCGAGTGCGATGATGGCGACCTTCATGACGTCGGTCGAGCCGTAGAGGACGACCGCCAGCGGGACCAGCGCCGGCACCGGGACTGCCCGGAGGAACTCCAACGCGGCCGTGGTCCAGGGATGGAGTGCCCGCCACCAGCCGAGCGCCGTTCCCAGCGCGATCGCCACGGCGGAGCCCATCACGAAGCCGATGAGCGCCCTGACCACTGAGGGCAGGATGTCGTCGGTCAGCGCATCAGAGCGCAGCAGGTCCACGGTCTCGACCATCGCGTCGGAGAACGGCGGAAACAGTCCGCTGGTGTCGCGCCGTCCGACCGCCTCCCACAGCCCGAGCAAGGCGATGACGCATGCCCAGCCCAGGACTTGTCGCGAGAACGATCGCGCTGTCATGCGCTTCATCGCCGGCCCTCCGTGGAGAGTTGCTGCCAGCCGGCGACACCACGTTCGGCAGCCGCGAGCAGAAGATTGATGGTCACCCCGAACACCCCGGTCACGAGCAGGCAGGCCCACACCACGTCGTTCCGGCCGGCGTTCTGGCTGGTGACGAGCAGGTTGCCCAGTCCGGGACTGCCCGAGATCAGCTGTGCCCCCACCGCGACCACCAGGCCGAGGCTCGCGCTGAGCCGAAGGGCGGTCGCGATCGCGGGGATTGCCGCCGGCAGCACCACCCGCCGCACGGTGGCGACGGGGCCGAGGCCGAAGGATCGGGCCGTGTCGATCTGCTGCGGGTCGACGGCGCGCACTCCGCCACGGGTGCCGAGCAGCAACGGCCATACGCAGGCGATCGCGATGAGGAACATCTGCATTTCGAGCTCGATGCCGAACAGCACGATGGCCATCGGCACCAGCGCTACGGCGGGCACGGGACGGAGGGCCTCGACGGCTCGCCGGGTCGCGCTGTCCGCCCAGTCGGACAGGCCGACGAGGATACCGAGGGGGATGCCGATGGCGCAGGCCAGCAGGAGTCCACCGAACCAGGCGAGTGCGGTGTTGCCGATTGCCGGCCCCATGTCGCCCTCGCTCACGGAGGTCATCAGTGCGTCGAAGATCGCTGTGGTCGAGGGCACGCTGGTCGAGGGCATCACTCCCGTGGCCCGCAGCACCTCGAAGGTGGCCACGAGCAACGCGAGCCCTGCCAGCGCCTTGAACGTCCGCCGCGCGCCCGTCGAGAGCTCAGTCGGCAAGGAAGGCATCTGCGGCGTCCACCTTCTCGTCGAGCACGCCGACCTGGACCAGCAGGTCAGCCCAGGCGGTCCATGCGGCCGGGTCGTCCGTGGTGTCGGTCGGCGCGAGGGAGATGACGTCGGCGAGTGCGGGCGTGAGGTCGGTGATCGTCGGAATCTTCGCGCGGACCTCGTCGTCGTGGGCCACCGCGTACTTCGCGGTCTCGTCGACCGCGGCACGGAAGTCCTCGATCACCTCGGGGTTGGCGCCGATGAACTTCTCCGAGGACGCGATGGCCGAGATGGGCGACTTCGGCGCCAGGCCCTCCGAGACGGAGACCAAGGGGACCGTTTTGCCTTCGGACTTCATGATGGTGACGAAGGGCTCGGTCGAGATGACGGCGTCCGCGCGGTGGGCCGCCAGCGCCTCCCCCATGTTCGGGAAGGGGACCTCGATGAACTTGACCGACTGAGCGTCGACACCTGCCTTGTCGAGCGACTGCATCAGTGCAAGGTCGTTGAGCTGGAACAGCGATGCCGTCGCCACCGACTTGCCCCGGAGATCCTTGAGCGACTTGATGTTGCTGCCCACGGGGACCATCACCTGGATCGGGAAGGTGCGGGGGGAGGTGCCGGCGACCGAGACCGCGGTGACAGACTTGATCGGCACCTTGTTGGCACGGGCGGCGAGCAACGCGGGCGGGTTGGACCAGATGAAGTCGGCCTCTCCGCTCATGAGGGTGGGCACCAGAGCAGCCGGCTCGACGTAGGAGATCTGCAGGTCGATACCGTGCTTCTTGAAGATGCCCTTCTCCTTGCCCACGACTATCGGGGCGGTCTGCCCGATCGCCATCACGGCGATGTTGACCTTGGCGAGGCCGTCGGCCCCGGTCTTCTTCCCCTCGGAGGAACCGCAGGCCGTGCCACTCAGGGCGATCAGAACAGCCAGGGCGGGGTATAGGGCGGCTCTACGAACTCTCATGAATCCCCATCTTGTTCAAGGGCTTGTGACGTAGCACTGCCATCGGGGGATGGCGGCGTGATGTGGCACTGTGGGGGAGTTACTTCGGCATTGATATCTGGAGCATCGGGGCTACGACGCGGTCCAGGGAGGTAATGACACTGGCAGTGACGTCCATGACTGCCAAGAGATCTGATCCGAAACTTCCGAGGGTTTTCTCTACGCTGCCCGACCTGTCGAGAGGTCTTGCCATAGGCCTTGCGTGAGATAAGAACCTTGTCTTCAGCAGGACGGTAAACGCATTCCCGGAGAAGCGCAACGTATCCAGTGAGGATTTTGTGAGCGCAGCCCGACGGCACAACGGCGAGTGGGAAAGGCGCGATCCCGTAGCCGTGATGGGCGTGTTCCGGGAGCGCGGTTACTCGGGGTCAAGGCGCGATGTGGGGTTGCCGCTCGCGCCGTCATGAGCAAACCGGTGCTTTCAAGGCATTGGTCGACCCGAGCCGGGATGGTGCTGTCGGGCCGTCATCGTCTCGACCGCCGATGCCATCGCAACGGCCGGCACCAGCGACCTCGACCGGAGCCTCAAGGCAATCCTGCGCTCACCGATGGGAGTTGACCTGATTGCTTGCCCGCCCGCAGCTCGGAGCTTCCGGTGCATGCGAATGGTGTGCGACAGGAACAGGTCGCGCCGGTGGCGTAAAGCGCGTTGTCGGGCATGAGTTGTGAGCGCGAGTCGCTGTGCTCTTCGGCACCCGGGAGGTGTCACCACCTATGTGCTGACACCTCCCGGGTGCCGAAGTCGGCTCTCGACAGGCAGTCCGCCCATGGGTGCGCGCATCTCGGCGATGGCCGCGTTGCCGCTCTGCACGTGCCGGGTCCACGCTTGCTCAATAAGGAACTCGGGAATAGGGATGCCACTCATCGCATCTCCGTCAGGGCTTCTCATTGACTGTCCCATATGAACCGTGTCGGTGTACTCGGATAAACACTGGACGGGAGAGCTACGGCGCCATCAAAGCGCTTCGCCGTCGGACCGTACGGAAGTCGACGAGGCATCGGCTGCTAACCCGCGGCCGTTCCCTTTCCGACGGCATGCCAGCCCGGTGCCGTCTCCTGGCAGGCGCTCATTCTCATCGCCGTAGGCGAGTGGATCATCGGCGCTCGCAGCCGAAGGGGTGGCGGACATAGGCGCCATACTCGGGGCACCTCGGTAACCTGTCAACACTTCTCGTCGCCTCGAAGGGAACGGGATGCGGTCCGGTCAGGATGTGGAGCAAGGCCAGCACCCGCATCGACAGTCGTGCCATGGCGTTTCTCTGCAGGTGCAAGGCTTCGAACGCCACGAGCGGCGGCGACGGTGACCGGTCAGCGCCCCCTGGCTCACGTAGACACATGGCACAGCGCTCTGGCAAAGTGTTGACACTTGGCTCGCGTGATTTTACGGTGGCTCCCGCACATCGCCGCATTGAGACGTCGTGTCACTTGGTGAGGCGGCGGTAACTGATGAGGGCTGCGGCTATGCCGGCGAAGGCGAGGAAGTGCTCGGCCTTGCACTCGTAGCGGCGGTGCAGGCGTCGGCAACCGGCGAGCCAGGACACCGTCCGCTCGACGACCCACCGGTGGCGACCGAGCCGCTGGGAGGACTCGATGCCCTTGCGGGCGATGCGACGGCGGATGTGACGCTCGCGAAGCCATTTCCGCAGGCAGTCGTAGTCGTATCCCTTGTCGGCGTGCAGCTTGGCCGGTCGCCGCCGGCGCGGTCCGCGCCGGGAGCGGATGGGCGGGATGCCCTGCACAAGCGGCTTGAGGCCGAGGCTGTCGTGCAGGTTGGCGCCGGAGATGCCCAGCGAGAGCGGCAGTCCGTTGCGGTCGGTGATGAGATGGATCTTCGATCCGTTCTTGCCGCGATCGGTCGGATTCGGTCCGGTCAGTGGCCCCCTTTTGCCGCACGGACGCTGACGGAGTCGATGGCGCGCCGCGACCAGTCCAGCTCACCTCCGGCTCCGAGTTCGTCCAGGATGACGCGGTGGAGCCGGGCCCACACCCGGGCCTGGCTCCACTGGGCGAAGCGCCGGTAGACCGTCGGCCAGGCCGGCCCGGACACCGGGGGCAGTTGCCGCCAGGAACAGCCCGATGTGGCCACGAAGATGATCGCCGCAAGGCACTCACGGTCACCGGCCCGCCGTCGCCCCCCGCCCTGTGGGCGTATGACCTGCGACGGCGGAACCACCCGCCGGAACAGCGTCCACAACTCGTCCGGCACCAACCGCTCAACCAGATCCGTCATGCACGGCTCAACGAGCGATCACACCATCAGAAACGACGTCTGGGGCTGTCCCGTAACAGCTGGTCGCGAGTGAGATGATCTTGGTGTGGCTGATGTGATCACGGCGTCCGAGCCATCCTGGACAGGGCCGTCCACCACGCTGAGCCCGCGTCAGTTCAGCAAGTTGATCTCCGCGTTGCGGCGCGAGGGTGCGGACCCGGTCCGCACGGTCTGGCCCTGGAGCCTGCCGCTGGAGGACCGGGTCCTGCTGGTCGCCGCGTACTGGCGCACCAACCTCACCCTGCGGCAGCTGGCGCCCCTGTGCGGGGTGTCGAAGTCGGCCGCCGACCGCATCGTCGACCACCTCGGGCCCGCGCTGGCCTGCAACAGCGCAGGCGGTTCCGCAAGGACACCGTGCTGATCGTGGACGGAACCCTGGTCCCCACCCGTGACCACAGCATCGCCGAGCAGTCGAAGAACTACCGGTACTCGACCAACCACCAGGTCGTCATCGACGCCGACACCCGGCTCGTCGTCGCCGTCGGCCGGCCGCTGCCCGATAACCGCAACGACTGCACGGCGTGGGAACTGTCCGGCGCCAAGGACGCCGTCGGCCGCACCACGGTGATCGCGGACGGGGGCTACCGCGGCACCGGCCTGGTCATCCCGCACCGCCGCGAGCACGGCCAGGCCGAATTCCGGCCCGGTGAGAGGAACACGATGCATCCCACCGAAAGGTCCGCGCCCGGGTCGACTGCCGCCTCCTGAGAAGTGCCGTGCGGCCGGTGCAACTACCGGGCGAAGGTGACCTGTACCGAGGATGTTCGGGCAGCCGGCGGTGGCCTGGGGGAGGGTGGTGCGCGAGGGTGTCGTCGACGGTGAGCTGCCAGCGCAGCTGACGGCCCGGCGCCGCCGGGGCACCGCGCCGCCGCTCGAGGCCAGGGCCGCGGTCCGCGCACCGCTGACTGGCCGTTACGGGTGGCCGGGCGGGGTGCCGTCATGGTTCACGGCGACATCGGGTGGACGGTTCAATCCGCACCGGCGCTCCCGGCGCACACGGGGCCCGAGCAGAGCACTCCACCTGGCTCCACGTGGGCGATCAGCCGGCCGGAGCGGGATGCGGCAACTCCGGGACGCTGTGCGCCTGCATGCCGTCAAGGACCAGGCCGAGGTAGCGGCGCCACAGGTCCGGTTGCGCGGACGCCAGCGGAGCAGCAGTCTGGTAGATGCCGCTGACCAGCAGAATGATGTCCTGTCCGGTGATCTCGGGACGGATGGCGCCCTGCTCGCGGGCGCGGTCGACGAGGGTCTCGGCGATGGCCCGCAGCCGGTTGGTGCCGGCTTGGATCGACGGCTGGTCGTGAATGGCACCGCTCGCTATCTCGCAAAAGGCCCGGTCGCTCGCCTCGATCTCGATGATCGCGGTCATGAACGCGCGCAGCGCCTCGCCAGCGTCAGCTTCCTGGGCAAGCTGCTCGCCGGTGGCCACCAGGGTGTCGATGTTCTCGCAGACGATCGCTGCGACCAGGTCTTCCTTGGTGGCGAAGTGGCGGAACACGGTTCCCTTCGCGATGCCGGCTCGTTCCGCGATCTCGGCGATGGAGACGTTGGTCCCCAGCTCGGCGAAGGCCGACGTCGCCGCGTCATGGAGCAGCTTCCTGGTGCGCACGGCATCGCTGCGCAAGGGCCGTGTCGTGGGCGCGTTGGTCATCTCTCTCCATTCATCCCCTCGGAAGCGTACCTCAACATGACCATTTGGTCATGTTCTTGCCGATCGCCGGTGCGGCGATCGGCGCGACCTGCGGGAAGGCGGTCCATCCTCAACTTGACCGCAGAGTCATGTTTTCCTACAGTAAAGATGACCGCATGGTCAGCTTGGTGGGAACTGCCGCTCTTCCCTTGGGGTGCAGCCGCATCCCGGCGGCCGCGAGCACCGCGTCCAGCCACTCCCACCGACTGCGCACCGACTGAGGAGAACCGAGTCATGGGTTACCGCCTGCAGGGCAAGACGGCACTGATCACCGGATCCACGAGCAACATCGGCCGCGGAGTCGCCCTCGCGTATGCCCGGGAGAGCGCGCACGTCGTCGTCTCGGGCCGCAGCGCCGAGCGAGGCGCGCAGGTCGTGGAGGAGATCCGGGCGGCCGGCGGCCGTGCGGACTTCGTCGCCGCCGACCTCGACGGCTCGGCTGCCGCTTCTCAGGCCCTGGCTGACGACGCCCGCGCTGTTCTGGGCGGGCAGGTGGACATTCTGGTCAACAACGCTGGCATCTTCCCCGCGCAGGGCACCCTGGCCACCGATGAGGCCACGTTCGACCGCGTCTTCGCGGTCAACGTCAAGGCGCCGTTCTTCCTCACCGCGGCCCTCGTGCCCGGCATGGTCGAAGCCGGCGGAGGTGCAGTGATCAACCTCGGTTCGTGGGCCGTCCGCCAGGGGCTCCCGCAGGGAGTGGCCTACAGCGCCTCCAAGGGTTCTCTGGAGACCCTCACCCGCGCGTGGTCTGCCGAGTTCGGCCCCCGCGGAGTGCGCGTAAACGCCATCTCGCCCGGCGTCGTCCTGGACATCGACCCCGAAGAGGCAGGCAGCCACCCGGCCGGCGTGATGATGAAGGGCACCCCGTACGGCAGCACGGGCACGCCGGACGCCATCGGCCAGGCCGCGGTGTACCTCGGTAGCGACGAGTCGTCGTTCGTACACGGCACCGTGCTCGACGTCGACGGCGGCCGCACCACCGTCGCGGTCATCGCCGCCTGACGTACCCCACCGCCGGCCAAGGACTGCAGGGCGGGGCACGTGAGGCGAACCCTCCTCGGCGAACAGCGAGCTCACATGGCGCTGTCGCAACCCCGCGAGCCCGGTCAAGCTGCTCCGGCCTTCGGGCGCTCGGACCGGTGCACGCCGATCGCCGGAACCCGCCTGAAACGCCAGGCGCCTGGTGCTGCGCTCCCGCAACGGCACCGACCTCGCCGGCTCGTTTCCGGAGGTCCGCGCCGGGGCCGCGCAGCTTCCGGACGCGACCGCGCTCGACGGGGAACTGGTCGTGTGGGAGTCTGGCCGGCTGGCTGATGAGCGGCCTGCACACTTCCGCCGTCGACCTGCTGCGCCTGGCGGGCACCGTCACGACCAGGTGGCCCCACCGGCGGCGCCGGGCCTGCCTGGAAGACCTGTTCGCCCAGCAGCGGCCGCGCCGTGCGCGCTCTGTGAGGACGCCCCGCACAGCCCGTCAGGCTGGCTCACCTGGCCGTCCGGTCGACACCCGAGCCGGAGGGGGTGAGGATGATTGGAGCGGCGCCTTTCCGATCAGCTCGGCGCCGCAGCGGCGCAACAGCCGTACATCCGTTGTCGCGTTGCGGCTGGAAGGATCCCCGAGCGCTAGCGCAGCGACTTGCCTCCGTGTTTCCGCAGCGCACTCCATTCATCGCGAGGGAGGACATCCATCATGGCCCGGCGCATCCGGCTCAATGCCGTCACCTCGCTCATCGCTTCATCGTTGGTCCTGGGGGCCACGCTTGTCTTAGCGCCTTCTGCCACCGCGACACCCGCTCTGGGGACGTGCGCAGTCAATACCGGAAGCAACCTGACGCGGGCACTGTCCCTCAACGACGTTGGATTCCTACAGCCGCGCGCCAGGATCAAGCCGCGGGCGGGCGACGGCCCACTCCAAGTCACCGAGAAGGAGGGCATCGAGCCGTACAGCGTCGTCATGCGGGTGCCGCTCGACGTCGGCGGTCGGCTCGTGGTGGAACTGACCACGGACGAGGCCGGCGCCCTCTCCGAGCAACTTAGAAACCCCGTCAACGACAGTGAAGTTACTCAGTCGTTGAGCGTCAGGGCCGGGATCAGGCCGCGGACGGGCGACGGCCCGCTCGAAGTCACCGAGGAGGGGCAGAGCATGGTCATGCGCCTGCCGCTCGAAGGCGGCGGTCGACTCGTCGTCGAACTAACCCCAGACGAGGCCGGTGCCCTCGCCGACAAACTCGACAGCGTCGTCGGCTGACGTCGGTGGTCAGTGACATGGAGGTCGTACCGCGGAGTTCGTCTGACGGTCGAACCTGGACTTCGGGCCCACGAGTGCCAGGTCAACTGACGTCTTCGAGGCGCTGCCTGATCCGCGTGTTCGTTCGGGCCGCGGTCGGGGTCGCTCACCCACGGCCCTGCTGCTGAACCACGCCGACCACATCTATGTCCTCGACCAGGGGCGCGTCGTCGAAGACGGCACGCACGAGGACCTGATGGCCTGCGAGGGCGGCCTGTACCACCGCACGGCTGCTCCACCGCCGCTCAGCCCGGTAGGCGCGAAGACGAGGCTCACCCCCGGGTGTTCGCGAGAGGTGACCGTACGGGAAGGCCACTGCCCGGTCCGGCGCGGGCTCGCGCCGGACCGGGGTGTGGGTCCGCAGCGGCGCCCGGCCGCCGGTGTCCGCCCGGGACAGGATCGAGGGCGGTGCGTGCGTCACCTGCTGCGTGGGGCGTGTTTCCAGCTTGCGTGCGGCACGTGGCCGATCGATGAGCATCCGGCGGCGACACCACTCTTCGGCGGTGCCGAAGGATCCCGCAGTGCGCCGGGTGCGCTCAGCGCTCGACAGGGGCCGCGTTGCGTACGGCGGCTTCGAGGATGCCGGTCACGATCTTCAGCTCCTCCTCGTCGCGGGGTGGGTAGACCAGCAGGTACGTGGACGGGAGTTGCGGTACGACCCCGGCAAGAGGGTGACGCTCACCCCATGCCCCCTCGATCACGGCGCGGGCGTCGGAGGCCGCGAGGATCATGTGCAGGGAGCCGTCACCGGGGTGCACGTGCGCGATCTCGCCCTGTGTGGTCCGCAGGTCCACGGGCGCGGTCGCGTGGTCCCTCAGGGCCATCGCGTCGCAGTGGCCCTCCAGGACGCTTCGGCGGGTGGTCAGGAAAGCGGGATGGGCGGACACCAGGTCCGCGAACGCGGCGTCGAGCGCGGTGTGCATGGCGGTGCTGATCCTCTGGTCGACCGGCCGGTGGGGAATGGGCCAGGGGCCGATCCTCGGGCGCGGGCCGTGGCGGCGTGGGAGGCCCGACAGCAGCGGGGTCGTAGGTTTATGTTCCCCGTACCCCGTGACGTCGAGGGGAGCGGCCTTGCGGAGGCGGAGCCGGGTGGTGGTCAGCCAGCCCCGGGGTGTGGACGGGAGCCCTCCGGGGCCGAGGGCCCTCCAGGCGCGGTAGTCGCGCCGGGCCCACGCCCCGGCGAGCGCGGTGGCCGCGAGGACCGCTGTGAGGACGGCCGGCACCGGTCGTCGGCGTAGGGGTGAGGCCATGGCGTACTCCAGGATCGATGCAGGGGTAAGGGTGAGAAGGCCCCGTGCAGGATGCGCAGCGGGGCCCGCCCGCGTCGCGCCGCCGCCTGGTCAGTGGGCGCCGGGCTCGGCCGCGACTCGCTCCAGGATGGCGTCTAGGTCGGCGCGGGTCCACCAGGCGCCCTCACGCATCACACCGGCGATCCTGTGCAGGGCGGTGTGGTCCGCCACCGGGTCCTCGTCCAGGAGCACCAGGTCGGCGGGCATCCCGGCGGCGATACGGCCGAGCTCGCCCTCCCGGCCCAGGAACCGGGCCGGCTCGGTGGTCGTCATCCGCAAGATGGTCAGCGGTTCGAGTCCGGCCTCGGCGAGGTAGTCGAACTCGTCGTGGAGGGCGAAACCCGGGATGATGCCCGCGGCGCCGCACGAGTCGGTGCCCGCGATCATCGGCACCCCCGCGTCGGCGAAGGTCTTGGTCATCCGGAGCTGGGCGTCCCAGTGGCTGCGCAAGGCGTTGCGGGTGGCGTCGGGGAGCTTGGAGAACTTCTTCGCGGACTTGTCCCAGGCACGCAGTTCCACGGGGGCCATGTACCGCCGTCGCAGGTCCTCGGTGTGCTCGGGCGAGTCGCCGAACTGCTGTGTGTGCACCCGGATGAGGGTGGGACAGTTCCAGGTGGTGTGCTCCACGAAGAGGGCCGCCAGCTCGGCCGCCTTCCGCTGGTCGTACGACCCGTCCGCGAGCTCGTAGGCGTGCGCCTCCATCTCGGAGGTGCCCGTCGCGGGGTTCACCGCCATCCCCTTGATCATCTTCATCATCAGCTTGTCGGCACCGGGGAACTTCACCTTCGGAATGGGCGGCAGCTTGCGGGTGGCGTTCTTGGCGCGGACCTCGCTCTCGCGGGAGGAGGCCGCCGCGAACACGGTGACGCCCGGGCCGAGGTGCTCGATGGACCACACCCCGTTCCGCGCCGCTTCCCGGGGATCGAGGTCGTGGGGCAGGTGTCCGCCCAGCAGGATGCCGAGCCGGTTCGCCTCCTCCAGGGCGGCGAGGAAGGTGACGCGGGTGGTGGCGCCCGCCTTGATGAAGTCCGCACCGTCCCGGTGCTGTTCCCGTACGGCCCGCACGGCTCCGTCCACCGTGCTCGCGTTCAGGGGGGTCAGCAGGTCACCGGGGGTGGCCAGGAGCGCGGGAGCACCGGTCGGCCGCGGCAGCGTGCCTTCGCGCCGGGACTTCAGCAGGGCCTTGTCGCCCGACATCTGGCGGAAGCCGACGACGCCGTTGGCGAGCATCAGCGCGTAGGTCCCGTCGATGTCCTCGGGAGTGTTGAGGGCGTGCGTGTGCATGTCCATGAACGCCGGGACGAGGAAGCGGCCCTGTCCCTCGACCGTGCGCGCGCCCGCGACCGGCGCGCCGGTCGCCGTCACGGACACGATCCGTCCGTCGTCGACCACCACGTCCTGGCCCCGGGTGCGGCTCCCGTCCAGCGGGTCGACCACGGTGACGTCCTGGACCACCACATGGCCGGTGACCTGGGACGGCTCGACGTACCTGCTCATGACGCTCCTAGAAAGTGTTCTCGCGCGAGTGCGCTGTCCCCCTACGCGCTTGCGGCGCAAGTGCAGCTTGTGCCGTGCGGGGACTCTGATCAAGAGGCGTTCCCCGATACTGTTGTTCGGTCAGGCCGAACGATCGGGACGGAGGGCGCGGCCGTGAACCTCACCCACCTGGAGTGCTTTCTCGCCGTGGCCGAGGAGCTCCACTTCGGTCGCGCGGCCATGCGCCTGCACCGCAGCCCCTCGACCGTCAGTGAGGCCATCACCGCGCTGGAGCAGACCGCCGGCGGCCAGCTCTTCACCCGTACCAGCCGGCGCGTGCAGCTCACCGAACACGGACGGTGGTTCCTGGGTCAGGTCAAGGAGCCCTACGCACAGCTCGCCCAGGCATACCGAGCGGCGCCGGAGCGCGGCAGGGGCAGGCGGCTGGGCCCCGTCCGAGCCGGTCAGCGACACGCTGCGGACTGTGCCACGTCACCACTTTGCCCCGGAGGTGCACCTCGCGGCCGCGTACCACGGCGGGGACCGGGCGGTTGTCACCCGGCGCGACGAGACCGGAGCGGCGCTCAGCTCCGTGTCCGCGGCGTGGCTCCAGGCCGACATGATCGAGCACCTGCCTCTGAAGCCGGCGCGGTCGTGTTCGAGGCGGGATCCGGCGGCTATAACGCCGAGCTGATCACCCAGGTCACCGCACCCGACGGTCGTGTGGTCACGGTCGACATCGATCCGTGGGTCGTGCGCCGCATCCACCGGTTCCTCACGGAGGCCGGCAGCGGACGCGTCACCGTGATCGAGGCCGACGCGGCCCTCGGAGCACCCGCCCACCTCGTGCCCCGCGGCGGCTTCGACGGCAGCCTGGTCACCTACAGCTGCCGGGACATCGCCCCAGCCCGGCGAGAGCAGCTGGCCGAGGGCGCACGCCTGGTCCTACCGCTGGAGATCGGCGGCTACACCCGGGCGGCTGGGTGGACCGCCAGGCCACCGTCGGCATTGAGCACCGGACGGCGGCCTGGGTAGGTGCGCCGCGCCGTGACCAGGTCGCGCTCGTCGAGTCGCCGGCGAAGACGAGGACGTCGTGGACCAACTCCACCTTTTGCACCGCGGTGGGCCACCGGCAGAGCAACACTGCTTGATGCCCACGGTCAGCCAGGGGCCGCCGCCCTGGTAGGCGAGCTCGGCCAGGATGGGGACGCCCTGGCGCTCGCAGATGCGGATGATCCGGTGGGTGCGGGCGGCGGTCAGGTCATGAGATCGGCCCGGCAGGGCGGGTGAGAGCCACAGCAGTCGGCCGTCCGGATCGGTGACCACCTGCACGTTCACTCCGTGCCGGCGGCGCTTGTGGGAGTAGTCAGCGCGTGAGTCGCCGACCCGGTCGCACTCGGCGAGGGTGCCGTCCAGCAGAACGAAGTCGGGGCCGGCCTCGCAGGACCTTCAGCAGACCCGGCGCGCGCTGGGCGAGCAGGCGGATGACCGCGCTGGTGTGGGTGTGGGCGGTGGACTCGCTGATCCCGAACCCTGCAGCGATCTTCGCCAGGGTGGTGTGCTCGCGCACGTACACCAGTGCCACCATCGCGCGCTGAGACGCCGGCATCGTGCCGTGGAGTTCAGGAAGTTCCGATCCGGATCGACAAGGAGGTGCCAGCCGGTCTGGAGGTGCATCTGATCTGCGACAACGCCTCCACGCACAGGACGCCCGCCATTCAGCGGTGGCTGGCCGCACACCCGCGCTTCCACGTGTACGTCACCCCCACCAGCAGCTCCTGGCTCAACCAGGTCGAGCGGTGGCTCGGCCTCCTCACCGACAAGCAGATACGACGAGGCGTCCACAAGAACGTCCAGGCCCTGGAGAAGGACAATCCGCACCTGGATCAAGACCTGAAACGAAGACCCTGAACCCTTCGGCTGGACGAAGACCGCGGACGAGATCCTCGAACGCCTCGCCGGATATCTGAACGAATTCCCAACTCAGGACACTAGGGGCGCCAAACCACCGCATGGTGCGGCCCGGCGAGGTAGGTGTAGAGGGGGTCTCCTGGGAGATGCCGGCGATCGTGCCGGAGGAGTTGACGAGGGTGGCGGTGGCATACGGGTTGGCGCGACACCGCCCTGGTCAAGGAGTTCCACGACCGGTTGCACGCGAGGGTCCGCGAGGAGCTGGGGCGGGAGGCGCAGCCGACAGCCGGGGTGATCGACTCGCGGTCCGTCAAGGCGGACGCCGTCGTCGGTGCGGACAGCCGCGGCTTCGACGGCGGCAAGCTCGTCAACGGCCGCAAGCGGCACGTCGTGGTCGACACCCTCGGCCTGCTGCTGGGCGTGATGGTCACCGCCGCGGATGTCGGCGACCGCACCGCTGCCCGGGTCCTGCCTGAGCAGGTGGCCGAGGCACACCATCGCCTTGCCCTCGTTTGGGCCGACGGCGGCTACACCGGCAACCTCGTCGAGTACTGCCTGGCAACGTCCGTCCTGGTCCTGGCGATCGTCAAACGCAGCGACGACCAGAAAGGGTGCGTGGCGCTGCCCAAGCGGTGGATCGTCGAGCGGTTCTTCGCCCATCTGATGCGAAGCCGTCGCCTGGTGCGCGACTTCGAGCGGCGCACCACCAGCGCGGAGGTGATGGTCTACTGGCCGGTACCGCTCGCCGGCCGCGACCACCTCGAACTGCTGCCCGTGCGCGCAGGCCATCACCGCATCCGCATCCGCATCCGCATCCGCATCCACCACCGCACCTACGACGCGTACCTCCTCGCCCCCCTACCGCGGCCAGCCCTCCCCCGTCGCCGGCCGGGGCGGCAAATGGGAGATCCACTACAACCCCCACGACGTCCGCCAGATCTGGATCCGCCTCCCCGACGATGACCTCACCGAGATCCCCTGGATCCACCGCGACCACGTCCACCAGCCGTTCAACGACCACACCCGGCAGCACATCCGCACCCACGCCCAGCACAGCAACCACGACGACAGCCAGCAGCACGAAGCCGGCCTGGCCGACGCCCTCGACCAGCTCATGCGCCGCGTGACCACCGGTCACGCCACCAAGGCGAACAAGCTCTCGTCGCCCGCGCCACCACAGCTCCGGTCCCCGCCGCCCGACATCCGCAGCACGACACCGACCCCACCACCGGCGAGTCGGCGCAGCACGGCGAGGACGACAGCATCGACGATCCCGACGACGCGCCCGACGGCGACTTCAGCCCCGCCCCTGCCACCGGATTCGGACTCTACGACGCACACGAGGAGCCGACAGATGGTGAACCCGAACCCACAGAGTGCGGGCAGCACACCAGTCGGCGCCGACGACAGTGATGCGGCCGAGCCGTCCTGGCCCCTGACCACCTGTCAGGGCTGGCAGCGTTTCGCCACCACCGACCCGCCCGCCCCGCCCCAGCCTGAGAACGGCCTGGCGTCACTGGCCCTTGCTGTGGACCGGACGGCCGCCGCGCTGCCGGCGGGCATCCAGGGAGGCATGGTGATCACGATGTCCACGGGTGAATCGACCCACCTCAAGGCGGCACACACCGGCACCGCACGCCTCCGCGCGATCGAGACCGAGCCGGCCTGGTCATCCCCGGCCGAGGAGCCCGGTCAGGGTGGGGGCCAGAACCGGGGTGAGGGCCTTGGCGTAGGCCTCGGAGAGGTGGCTGTCGTCGCGATGGACCATGGTGTTGCCGACGACGACGGGGCAGATGCCGGTGCGGGCGGCGCAGAGCCAGGGGGCGGGGTCGATGACCGATACGCCGGTGGCGCCCGCGGCCCTGCGGACGGCTGTGTGGCGAGTGGTGTCGGGCTTCCCGTCCGACAGATGGTTCGCACAGGTCTGCAGCTGCAGCGAGTTCTCCGCCGCACAGTCGACGGCGTCACCCTTCGGCCAGGGGGTGTCCAGCAGGGCGGCCACGTGGGCGCCGGAGGCGGTGAGGCCACGGAAGGTGGTCTCGAAGCCGGTGGTCCACTGCCCAAGGGGGTCGCCGGTGGGGTGAGCGGGGTCTCCGGCGTCGGAGGAGGAGACGACGACCAGGGCCGGTCGCAGAGCGTTGATCTTCGCGATGGCCTGGGAACGCCAGTCGTCGCAGGCCGTGTACGGCTGGTGATCCCGGATGATGGTCACTGCGGCGACCTTGCAGGAGGCCTTCGTCATCGAGACCAGCCTCCAGCCACGCGTGGTCGCGAGCCGCTCCAAAGCCGGGAACCACTGGGCCGCGTGGGAGTCGCCGAAGAGCACCACGGTCCGGGAGGACGCACGCTTCCCGTAGACGCAGAGCCGAGGCCGGGTGCTCTCGTAGTCGACATGGCAACCGTCCCGGTAGACCGCGGACCGGGAGGACTTCACCTTCGGCAGGGCCGGACTGAGGTTGCTCGGCAGGCCGGCGGCGGGCGACTGCAGAAGTTCCTTCAACCGCGCCTGAGGATCCGGCGCTCCGGCCAGTTCCTCCGTCAGTTCAGGTGCGGGCGCGCCGACCTCGATCGTCGGCGGGACCGCTGCCGCCGTGAGCGACAGCACCGTGGCTCCTGCCGACAGCGCGGCTCCGAGGCCCAGGGCCCGGCGGGTCCGTCCTCTGAATATACGGTGGAAGCGCACGGGATTCTCGACGAGGCGCACCAGCGGCCGCAGTCCGAGCAGCCGTCCCACACCGTGCGGGGCGGGTGCGCAGCCGCCGGCCAGGACGAGGGCGGTGCCGAGGACCGGCAGGAGGGCGTGGTGGCCCGGAAAGGGTGTCCGGTCGTCGTACCAGAACGCCGCCAGCGTGACGCAGGCCAGGCCGATCCAGGTCAGCGGGGCCGCGAGAAAGGCGGGCAGGCGTTCCAGCCGGGTCGTGGCCAGTGCGAGCAGTGCCCCGGTGCCGAGTTCCCAGCCGCGGCCGGGGGAGCCGAAGTACGCCCAGGGCGCGGAGTGGTTCGTCAGAAGGACGCTGAACACGAAGGATCCGAGGCACAGCGCTCCGAGCGGTATCGCGACCCATATGCGCCTACCGCGGGCGGCCCGCCAGCAGAGCAGCAGGAGCAGCGGCCACACCAGGTAGAACTGCTCCTCCACGGCGAGCGACCAGAAGTGCTGGAACGGTGACGGCGGACTGTCCTGGGCGAGATAGTCCGTATCCGTCGCCGCCAGCCGGAAGTTGACCACGTACAGCGCGCTGCCGAGGGCGTCGCCCGCGTACTCGGCGAGTCTCGCCTTGGACAGGAACAGCCAGGATCCGACCAGCGTGACGGTGATGACCAGGGACGACGCCGGCAGCAGGCGCAGCGCGCGGCGGGCGTAGAAGGCGCGGACCGACAAGCGGCCGGTGGCGGCGAGTTCGCGCAGCAGCAGGGACGTGATGAGGAAGCCGGAGATCACGAAGAACACGTCGACCCCGATGTAACCGCCGCTGACCTGCGGCACTCCGGCATGGGAGAGCACCACGAGCCCGACGGCGACCGCGCGTAATCCCTGTATGTCGAGTCGTAAGGAGTAGCTTTCGCGAAGCGCAGATCTGGCACCCGCCGGGATGGTACGGACCTGGGCGGGCCTGGCGCTCGGCATCGACGCGACTCCTAGATGAGGGTCCTGAGTCAGGAACTCTGTTCAGATAACTGGCAAGGCGTTCGAGGATCTCGTCCGCGGTCTTCGTCCAGACGTAGGGCTTGGGATCGGTATTCCATGCGGCGATCCAGGCACGGATGTCCTTCTCCAGGGCCTGAACGGTTTTGTGGACCCCTCGACTCTGTTGCTCAATTCCGTCGGGCGGTGAGTCGGTAGCGGAGTCGTTCGAGGTTGCTGCTGCGGGGGCGGTCGAGTGGGCCGTCGGCCCAGTGGGCGTCGAGTCGGACAGGATTGATCGCGGCGGCGGAGAAGGCGTGCTGGAGGCGGATTTTCGACAGGCCACGGTAGCGGGCGTGGCGGATACCGGTGATGTCGAGGGCCTGGTTGATGGTGCCCTCGATGCCGGCGCGGAGGGCGTACCTGCTCTTCCATGTGTCGGTCTTCTGCTCGGCGCGGGCCTGGGCGAGGGCCTCCTGGGGTTCGTCGGGACGCAGGGTGAGCATGCGCCGACCGAGCTCGCAGGTGGTGCACTGTTCCTGGAAGGGACAGGAACGGCAGGCCAGGACGCCGAAGGTGATCACGATGGCACGATGTCCCGTCGGTGCAGACGGGCTCCTCCGGCGCGGCCCACGCCTGCTCGGGGACCACGGTGACCGCTCGGCCCGGGCCGGTCATCTTCCATCTGACGTGCCCGGTCGTGGGTTGCGCTTACTTGGACCCACGGCAACCCCCGCTGGTAGGCGCCGACCGGGACGACTCCACCGCTGGCGTGCGAAGTTCAGGTCACAGGTTTGACGGTTCCTGCCGACTGGCCGGAAACAGACTCGGTGTCCTCATGGCCTTTCTCACGGACGAGGGCGCGACTGCCGACCAGATCTCGGGCCGCACATCCTGCATGACAATCACAACGGACCGCCACGGCGGAGGTTAGGAACTTCCGGCGCCTGACACCACGGCAGCCGAAGAGAATCAAGGCGGCTCCTGACCAGCAGAGATAGCGAACTGCAACTGGAGTACCACAGCTGGCCGGCGAGTGAGAACTGCTCACCTCCGAGAGAGCCGCAACAACACGTGTCTTGTCACTGGCTGCTCCGTGGGCTGTATGGCTGGAGGAGCTGGTCGACGGGCGCGTAGTCGTCGGTGAGGAGTTGGGCATCGCCGGTCCAGGCGGTGAGGTCCTCGCCGGTGACGATCTCCCAGCCGGTCTGCCGGGCGTCCAGCCTTTCCTGCGTCGCGTGCAGGTCGACCGGCCGGTGGGAGGCGAGTACCACCAGATTGCCGCCCCGGGGGGTGGCGCTGGGGTCGAGGCCGATATCGACGGGTTCGCCGATGAGGGCGACGTGCTCGAAGGTTTCGCTGAGGGTGGCTACTTCGGCGCGTGCGAAGGCCAGTTCACCGTGATCGATGAGGTTGGCGACGTACAGGCCGTCCCGGTTGAGTACCCGCCGTACGTCAGCCATCGCTTCCACCGTGGTGAGGTGCCACGGCACGCTGACACCTCCGAAGGCGTCACCGACGACGAGGTCACGACTGCCGGTGTCCAGTCGTCCCAGACCGAGCCTGCCGTCCTCGACACGCAGGTCCATACCGGCTTCTGATCTCAGACCGAGTTGGTCGCGGTTGATGCGCAGGACTCCGCTGTCGATCTCGGACACGATGCTGCGGGTCCCGGGCCGCGTGGCCGCGAGGTAACGGGGGATGGTGAGCCCGCCGCCGCCCACGTGGTGGGCGGCAAGTGGCTCACCTTCGGGAAAGGCGGCATCGACCACCGACGCGATGGCGCGCACGTACGTGAACTCCAGGTAGGTCGGGTCGTCGATGTCGACGTAGGAATGCCGCAGACCGTCGAGTACGAGAGTGCGACCACCGTTGCGGTCGGGATCTGCGACAATCCGCGCGCAGTGGTACCTGGTCTCCACGTCGCAGCCACCGGGCGCGACCAGGGTGGCGAGGCCGCCGGCAAGGACCACGAGGGTGAGGGCAGGGGCGCCGCTCCACCCGCGCGTTCGCCACTCGACCAGCGCCGAGCCGGCCAGCAGCAGTGCTCCGAGGCCGATCAGGATGCCACTGACCGGCAAGCGCGAGACGAGGACGAAGCCGGTGAGTACCGTGCCGACGATGGCGCCGACGGTGCCGGTGCCGGACAGTCGGCCGACAACCGTTCCGGTCTCGGCGAGGCTGGTAAGACGTGCCTTGGTCACGATCGGCGTCACCGCGGAGAGGAGCGCACCCGGCACGAGGATGGTCAGCGAAGCGATCAACATGAGCGCCACCGGTGCCCACTCGGCTGTGGTGCGCAGCAGGACAGGGGTGAGCGCCACGACCACTCCCGACACCCCGAGCGCGGGGCCTATGAGCCGGCGCGGACTGATCTGGTCGGCGATGCGCCCGCCCAGCCACGAGCCGAGGGCGATCGCGGTGAGGGCGATGCCGATCACCATGGTGCTGGTCTCGAGGGTGAGGCCGAGGTAGGGAGCCAGCAGCCGCAAAGCGACGATCTCGACCACCAGGACTGAAGCCGAGGACCCGAACACGATCACCGCAGCGGCACGGGACCCCAGGCCGTGGTGGCAAGCCTCGTCGACAGGCGAGGAAGGCGATTTGGTCACGAGCGACATCTTCGCATGCGACTCGTCGGCCATGGCCGGGGGTGCTGCGGGCCATGGCGGGCACCGGTCCGACGTTGACGCGGCGGGCGGCCCGGCCCGTGTCGTCGATGGTGACGAGCCGCCGGCGAGCAGGTCGAGGACGCACAGGCCGGTCCGTCCAGCCGGCCACCGACGCGCCGCTGTCGACCGCACCGGCCAGCAAGTCGGCCAGTTTCCCCGGCGCACTCCCCCACGTGGAGCTCGTCCAGAACTCGTACGATCACGGCCGCACCACCGCCAGCACGTACCGGGCGGCCCCGTCCCCC